>DASTEM010000026.1:0-13398 GCA_035709545.1 Gaiellaceae bacterium
ACCTCGCCCGCGCCAACAAGCCGGAGCCCGTTGGCGTTGATCGCGTCCACATGCGGCTGCGAGAGGTCGTACGCCCACACGTCGACGTCGTCGAGCTGCGCAAGGTTTGCCGCGAACAGCGAGCCCACGGCCCCACACCCCACGACGCAGACCCTCACGAGTAGGACGCCTCTCTCCCGCATACAAGTGCGTACAACGCGCCTTGGAGCGGCACCTTGACGCCAACCCGGTCGGCCTCACGCACGAGCGCGCCGTTGATCGACTCGACCTCGGTCGGCCGATGCGCCGCAACGTCTTCGAGCATCGACGGTCGGTGGGAGCTGCCTCGCCTGGTGGCATGTACGTTCATCTCCCACGGATCCTCTCCCGGAGGTATGCCTGCCGCCACAGCGACCGCCTTGCCTTCGTCCATCAGAGCGCGTACGAGGTCCCCCAGGCCATGATCCGCGAAGTGATAGTCGTGCGGGAGGCCCGTCAACGCGGCGACACCGTTCACTGTCGCGTTGAAGATCAGCTTCGACCACTGCGCCGGTCGCAGGTCGGAGAATGCCTCGGCCTTCAAGCCCGCGGAGACGATGAGCGCGGCAACCTCCTCGGCGCGGGCGAGCGGCGTGCCCTCGTACGGACCGAGCCAGGTCGCCGTGTCGAGGACGTACTCGACCTCGGTGTCCGAGCGGCGCGTGCCGCTCATGAAGGTGATCGCCGAGAGCAGCGGCCAGCGCCCGTGCCGCCGGATCACGTCCTCCGCTCCGAGGCCGTTCTGGACGGTCATGATCGTCGCCTCGGTGAGGCGTCCTTCGAGCGAGCTCGCGACCGCGGCAAGCTCTGTTCCTTTGCACGCGATGATCGCGAGCTCGACCTCCGGAAGCTCGTGCGGATCGTTCGTTGCGCGCAGACGAGCGTGGACGTCGCTTCTCCCTGTCACTCGAAGCCCGTGCGCGACGAGCGCGTCGGCGTGCTCCCGCCGACGCGTGAGCACGGACACCTCGGCGACCTGCGCGAGATGCCCCGCGAACAGGCTCCCGATCGTCCCCGCCCCCACGACACAGACGCGCTCGATCATGCGGCGGTGTCCGGCTGTCCGGCATGCCGGAGGCGCGGGACCTTGAACTCCCGTCCGCGCGTCAGGCCATTCGGGAGCAGCACGAGAATAACCGCCATGAAGACGGCCACCCCGACCAGGCGGCTTCCGCCCCAGAGTGGCTTGCCGAGTACATCGTTCACAGCTCCGATCTCGCCGCTCTCCGCCCTCAAGAGGAACGAGTCGAGGGCGCTGACCGCGAGCGCTCCGACGACCGCGCCCCAGAGACTCCCGACACCGCCGACGACGAGCATCGCTAGCGTGAGGAACGTGAGATCGAGGTAGACGTCACGAGCCTGGAGCGTCCCGGCCGCGTGGACGAACAGTCCACCGGCAAACCCCGACAGCGCTCCGGACAGCGCGAACGCCCACAACCGCTCGCGGTGAATGTGGATCCCGGTCGCGCTAGCCGCCGCGGGATCCTCGCGCGAGGCCCGCAGCTTCCTGCCGTAGCGGCTGCGCTGGTACGCGAACGCAGCGGTCACGACGGCAGTGGCTCCGACCGTCGCCTGCAGGAGACCGGTCGTCTCGGGAACCGTAGTCAGCGTGAGCGGTCCGGGCCCGATCTTCGTCCAGTTGTTGAGGATGTTGTAGGTGACACCGAGAACCGCGAACGTCGCGATTCCTGCGGCGAGACCCGACAGGCGCATGAGCGGAACGCCGACCAGGAGCGCGAAGACGCCGCCGACGACCGCAGCCAGCACCAGCGAGGCGGCGTTTCCGACGGAGTGCTCGCCGAGAAGCGAGAAGAGACCGGGCGTGATGGTCGGCTTCAGCTCGACTGGGATCGTCATCACTCCGGCTGCAAACGCGCCGACTGCGACGAAGCTCACGTGCCCGAAGGAGATCACCCCCGAGTTCCCGACGAAGACGTAGAGCGCGACGACGATGGCCACCGAGACAAGCGCGCCTCGAAACTCGACCTCGAGGGCAGGATCGACGAACCCCATGCTCCCGATCGCTCCGACGATCACGAGCACCAGCACGGGCCCGATGAGCTCCACGAGGTCGCGACGCCCGCTCACACGCGCTCCACCGCGGCACGCCGCCCGCGGACGAAGAGACCTTCGGGACGAAGGAGGAGGACGATGATGACGAGCATGAAGACCGCCCCGTCGAGGTAGACGCTGCTCGTGAAGGGCCAGGTCCCCGTGCTCGGCAGGAAGCCCGACAGTAGCCCCACCGCAAGCCCCATCGTGAAGCCGCCGAGCGTCGCGGTCAGCAGCCGGTCGATGCCGCCCACCACGACCCCGACGAGGACGATGATCGTCTCCCGGAGCGCATAGTCGGGGCTGACGAGCAGCCGCTCGGGGACGGCCATCGGCAGGATCACTGCGACGATCGCGGCGATGACGCCGGAGATGAGAACGGCAGTCGTGATGACCGCGTTCGCCCGCACTCCGAGGAGCCGAGCCGTCTGCGAGTCGATGGACGCAGCCCGCATCTGGAGGCCGATCGTCGTCCTCGTGAGAAGGAGTGTCAGCGCGGCGAACACTGCGATCGCCACGAGGATCGTCACGATCGTGATCCAGCGGATGTGGACGCCCCCGATCGTGACCGGCTCGCTGAGCTTCGGGATGACGACGACGATCTTCCCGATCGCGCCGAACCGGACGAGTGCGATGTTCTGTAGCAGGTAGCTGATCGCGAACGTCGCGACCAGCATTGTCGTCGGAGACGCTCGGCGAAGCGGTCGGAAGGCAGCGAATTCCATCGCGAGAGACAGTGCGAGAACAACCCCGAAGCAGAGCGCGATGCTCAGCAGAACCGGTTGGTCGTTCGTGAGTGCGAGGGCGTAGGCCCCCGCCATGATCAGCTGGCCGTACGCAAAGTTGACGAGGCGGAGGACGCCGAAGACGAGCCCGATACCGACCGCCATCAACGCGTAGATCGAGCCCAAGGCAATCGCGTCGACAAAGACTTGGACGTCCTCGGTCATGACCCGCCGAAGTACGCCTCGACCATGCGACTGGTATCGCCAGCGTCCTCTGGGCCGAGGGTCATCCGAAGCTCGCCGTTGGAGATGACGTAGGTCCGGTCAGCAACGGCGACCGTACGCTGCGCGCGTTGCTCGACAAGGAGGATCGTGACGCCTCGCGTTCTGATTGCCTCGAGCGCCTCGAACACTGCGTTGACAACCGTCGGCGCCAGCCCGAGCGACGGCTCGTCGAGAAGGAGGACGTCCGGCTCTGCCACGAGCGCGCGGCCGATCGCGAGCTGTTGCTGCTGTCCGCCCGACAGCAGCCCGGCCTGACGACGTCGGGACTCGCGAACGACCGGGAACAGCTCGCAAACACGCTCGACGGCCTCCGCGGCTCCGACTTTGGATCTCCGTCCGGAGAGCCCGAGGCGCAGGTTCTCCTCGACGGTGAGCTCCGAGAAGATCCTCCGTCCTTCGGGAACGAGCGCGATACCCGCCCTGACGACCTGCTCCGGTGGCCGCCCGCGAATCGACGAGCCGGAGAGGCGTATGTCTCCGGCGCTCGGACGGACGGCCCCCATGATCGCGTGCAGCGTCGTCGACTTGCCCGCGCCGTTCGGCCCGATGAGGCCCACGATCTCACCTCTGCCGACCGACAGATCGAGGCCCCTTACAGCAGGAACGGTTCCGTAGCGGACCTCGAGGCCGGAGAGCTCGAGCATCGGCTCAGGAGCCGTCATCCCTGGCGCCTTCGTCAACCGCGCTCTCGCCCAGGTAGGCGGCTGTAACGTCGAGGTTTCCTCGCACGGCATCGGGCGTTCCCTCGGCCAGCGTCCGCCCTTGGTCGAGGACGTGAATCCGGTCGCACACCTCCATGACCAGAGCCATGTTGTGGTCGATGAGCAGGATGCCCGCCTCTCGCTCGTCACGCACCGTTCGGAGCACGTTCGCGAAGTCGGGGATCTCCGCCTCGGGCAGACCGGCTGCAGGCTCGTCCATGAGCACGTACCGCGGCTCGATGGCCAGAGCGCGCGCAACCTCGAGCTTTCTCTCGTCGCCGTGCGCCAGCGCGGACGCTCGAGTGTTCGCAAGCTCCGAGATCCCGAGCAAGCGGAGAAGCTCCGCCGCTCGACGACGCGCGGCTCGAGGGCCGACTCCCGCGCCGAGAGCGGAGACTTCGACGTTCTCCCGAGCCGAGAGACTCCCGAAGGAATGGCTGTGCTGAAACGTGCGCGCGAGACCCGCCCGTCCTCGCCGATGAGACGTCCAGCTCGTGATCTCTCGGCCCTCGAGCTCGACTGAGCCCGATGTCGGCCGGTCGAAGCCCGTCATGACGTTCACGAGGGTGGTCTTGCCGGCGCCGTTCGGCCCGATGAGGCCGAGCACCTCGCCGCGCTCGAGTTCGAGCGTTACGTCGTGGAGAGCGTCTACTCCAGCGAAGGAGCGCGAGACGGTGGTGGCCCGGAGAGCACCTCCGGGCCACCTCTTGACTTCAGGCGTCGCTGCCTGCGTCACCTCCCGCTAGCCGCTGCTCGCCAGCTTCTTCGTCTTCCAGAACCGCACGAACTTCGCCTTGTTTTCGTTGACGAACATCACCCGATACGCGCGACCAGTGACTCCGTGAACGGCTTTGGAGAAGGTGATCTTTCCCGAAGTTGCCTGGAACCCCTTGAACTTCTCGAGTTGGGTCGCCAACACGGCGCCTTTGGTCGAGCCATTCGCGGCTCTGATCGCGGCGACGAGCGCATCGATCATGTCGGCACCCGGGATGAAGCTTCCGGTTGCGGGAAGCGTCCCCTTGTTAGCGGCCGTAACCTCCTTCACGAGCCGATTGACCGCGGACTTCGGGTCATCGCCGTAGATCGAGCCGTACGTTACGTAGTAGTAGTTCCGAACCTGCGGGTTTTGGGGCCACCAGTAGTTCCCGTCACCGCCCCAGGAGTTGATGATCGGCGTGTCGTTCCCGAGCGCCCGCAAGCCGCCTACGAACGGCGCGAGCCCGTCGAACGCTGTCGGGAACGCGATCACGTCCGCCTTCGTGGGAGCAACCTTGCTGATCGCGTTCTGGATCGTGTTGGAGAACGACGAGAAGCCCTCCTCTTGTACGACGGTGCCGCCGAGCTCTGTGTAGCGCGCCTTGAAGAGGTCTGCGATGTTTTGGAAGTACGCGAGGAGGTTGTCCTTGACGATCACCGCCCTCCTCCAACCTCGGGCGTACGCGTATTCGGCCATGGCTGCCGCCTCGTCTTGCGCGATGTTCCCGAACGTGAACGCAAGCCGGCCCTTCGGCCCGAAGCGCTTCGGGCCCTGCTGATCCGTGCCGATGCACGGCGCGAGCGCGAGCATGCCCTTGTTGATGAACTCCTGCGTCGCCGGAGCCGCGAACTCGACGTCGCACGTGACCATGCCGATCACCGCACCCTGCTGTATCAGCTGGAGCGCGCACGTCTTCTGATTCTTCAACTGGTGATTGCAGACCTTGACCTGCAGCTTGCGCCCTCCGACGCCTCCCGCCGCGTTGATCTTCTTCACCTGGAGCTGAACCGCATACAGTGCCGGCGTGTCGTACGGCGCCATGTTCGCAGTGAGATCCATCGCCGCGCCGATGATGATCGGCCCTCGCTGCTGAGGACTCCCTTGCGCAGCGGTCGCTAGGAGCGCCGTCGACGCCCCTACGAGAGCCAGAGCGGCCCAGAGTGCCGCCCACTTGCCAGGTCTTTTCATGCTCTTCCTCCTCTTCATGCCTGCTCGCTCGAGTGGCAACTCGAGTATCGAACCTTCTGACATGTCAGTCAACTGGCGGTACGGCCTTGCTCTGCTTTCGGTTCACGAGCCGGCGCAACTCGGCATCCGTCACGAGCCCGCGCTTTCTCGTCCCTGCGCGCTTCACCGCCTCGAGGAGCGCGGGGAACCGCTCCTCGGCCACTTCGAGGCCGAGCTCGGCCACCTTGATCCGGATCGAGTCGAGCCCGCTCTTCTTCCCGAGCACGATCCCCCGCCGCGCGCCGACGAGCTCGGACGAGTAGGGCTCGATTGCGGGCGGGTCGTGGAACTGCGCCGCGACGGCGCCCGATTCGCGCGTGAACAGGTTGTCGCCGGTCACTGCCTTCCACGGCGCGAGCTGCGTGCCCGCGAGTTCCTGCACGAGCCGTGCGAGCGTGCGTGCTTGCTCGAGCCGGAGGCGCGTCCGGATCCCGTAGAGCGCCTCGAGCGCAAGCGCGACCTCGACGAGATCGGCGTTGCCGGCGCGCTCCCCCATCCCGTTCACGGTTCCCTGGACCCACGTGGCGCCGGCCTGCACAGCGGCGACGGCCGACGCGGTTGCGAGCCCGAAATCGTCGTGGCCGTGCCAGTGGACGGGGACTTCGTGATGGAGCCTCTCGGTGACCTCACCGACAAGGAAGGCCGCCGCCTCCGGGGTGGCGATCCCGAGCGTGTCGACGACGACGACCTCTTCAGCGCCCGCCTCGACGGCGTTCTCATACGCCAGCCGTATGAATTCCAGGTCGGCGCGCGTCGAGTCGACGCCGAAGAACGCGACGCGAATTCCCTGCTCGACGGCGAAGGAGACCGCAGCGCGGATCCGCTCCAGCATCGTGTCCCGGGAGACGCCGAGCGCCGCGAGCTTCCCGTCCGAGATCGGGCTCTCGATGACCGAGGCCTGAACTCCGAGCTCGACGAGCGCCTCGACGTCGGCCCGGACCGCCCGCGAGAAGCCCCAAATCTCGGCGTCGAGATCGGCCTCCAGAATCAGCGAGATCGCGCGCGCGTCGTCCTCCGACACGCGCGGGAAGCCAGCCTCGATGCGATCGACACCCGCCGCCGAGAGCGCGGTCGCTATCGCGAGCTTGTCCTCGGGGGAGAGCACGACTCCGACCGTCTGCTCTCCGTCGCGGAGCGTCGTGTCGTAGAGCCCGACTGTGATGCGTGGCTGCGGCTCGAGCGCTTTCGCGTTGAGATCGCCCGTCCAGACTTTGCTCCGATCCAGCGTCACCCTAGGACTATCTCATCCGCGGGTTGATACTCCACGCGTGATCTTCGAGCCCGAGCTCGACATCATGCCCCACGCGTTACGGATCTCTGCTCTGCGTCGTAGCCGTGCGCGTCGCTTCGAGCGCGTCCGCACGGCGCCGCGCTCGACGCCTTGACCCGACGAGGTACAACGCGCCGACGACGCCGGCGAACGCGAGCAGCACACCGCCGAGCGTGCCTCCTCGGAATCCCGGCGCCTCGACATCCAGAATCCGATCTCCGGCATGTGCGCCGTTCCCCGTACCCACCACGATGCCGAGGGTCAGGAGATTGGGCGCGGCGACGAGGATCGCGACTCCGAGCCCGACAGCTCGCTTTCGCCAGGTGTGCAGGAAGCGGAACGCGAGCCACAGCACGAGCAGGGGAAGCAGCGTGAAGACGAACCCGTAGAAGAGCCCGAGGAAGCCGCCCGTCGTGATGCTCCCGCCCACCTGATCCCCGATTCGCTGAGCCCACCAGCGCGGGAGGAACGCGGCGCCGAGGAGTCCCAGCAGCGTGAGGCCGACGAGCAGTCCGACGGCGACGACGATCCGCCGCGACCAGTTCGGGTCGCTCGCAATGCGAGCGGGCGCCTGATCGCTCATGTCTGAACTATCCCATCCGGGAACGAAGACAGCCTCTGCGGACCGTCCTTGGTGACCAGAAAGTTGTCCTCGACCCGAAGTCCGCCACCGCCCTCGATATAGCATCCTGGCTCGATTGCAAGCACCATGCGTTCGCGGATCTCACCGCTTCCAGCCTGGTGCGCATACGGAGGCTCGTGCGCTCTCGCGCCGACGCCGTGGCAGATCGGGTGCGATGGCTGGCCCGGAAAGCCGAGCGCCTCGATCCCGGCGCGGATGCGACGGTCAAGCTCCGCGAGGCTGCCCCCGGGTCGCGCGAAGTCGATCGCGTCGTCGTAGACCGCCATGAGTCCCGTCTCGAGCTCACGGTAGTGGTCTGTGAGCTCCCCGACGACGAGGTTCTTCGTGTGGTCGCACCAGTAGCCGTCGGCGCAGACCCAGATCTCGAACAGGGTCGGCTCGCCCTCGACGACCGGTCGCGAGGTGGTGGCCGTGAACGTCTTGATTCCGGGCCCCGACCAGACGAGCGAGAAGCCAAGCGCAAGATCGACTTTGCCCTCCCAGCCTGTGCCCTCGCCGTGGACGAAGCCCTCCCACTCGGCAGCGACCTCCGCTTCCGACATCCCCGGCTCGATGATCAGCTTGCAATGCTCCATGGCCGCGGCCGCGATGCCGTTCGCGAGCCGCATACGCTCGATCTCCTGCTCGGTCTTCAGCGCGCGGGCTTCGGAAAGCAGAGGTGTCGCGTCGACGACGTCTCCGAATGCGGAGAACCAGCCGGCAGTGAACGTCGTCGGCTCGCCGACCATCCGGTCCGCCGCCTGTGTCCCGAGAGACAGCTCGAGCCCAACCCGGCCGTACTCCCGTGCGGCCTCGCTCGCGAGCTTCTGTGCGCGAAAGATCGGAGGCCGTGGGTCGGAAGGGTCGTAGCCGGCGAAGAGGAGGATGTCGTCGGTCCATGCCATGCGTACCGCATCGTCCTCGCTCGCCTCGAGGCAGATGAGCGTGGGATCTCCTTCTCGCGGGAAGACGCACGCGTCGTAGCCCTTCATCCCCCAGAAGTTCGTCAGGTAGAGGACGTTGTCGGGCGCGCGGACGACGAGCGCGTCGAGCCCACGGTCGGCCATCAGCGCGCGCACGCGGTCGAGCTTCGCGTCGTCCCGCGGCCAGGTCACGCCGTCGCCTCGGAGACGAGTGGCTCGGCCAGCCGCCGCCGCGCGAAGGCGAACGCGGCGAAGCCTGCGGCCATGGGAATCGCGCCTGCGAGGAAGAGCGTCCAGCGGGCTCCGAGCGCAGCGACGAGCAGCCCGCCGCCAACAAGGGCGACGAGCTCGGCGCCGTTCCGAAGTGCGTTGTAGGCCGCGTACGCGCGCCCGTGCAGGCTCTCGGGCACGCGCTCGTGGATCAGTGTGCGTACGAGGACGTTCTTCGTCCCATGCGCGAGACCGCCGACGAAGTAGAGCGCGAACGCGAACGCCGGAACGAGCCAGAGGGCCGGAGCAGCGAGCCCGAACCCCTGCACCACGATCGCCACGAGCGCACCCGCTGCCAGCATTCCGCTCGCGACACGTCGAGGGAGAAACGACGCGCCGAGCGCCATTCCGATCGTCCACGAGGTGAGAAGCGCTCCGTACCCGATGTCACCGATGTCGAGGTAGTCCTTCGCGAAGAACACCTCGGCTGTCGCGGAGGCGGTCATGAAGAGAAGCGACACGAACGCGACCGCCATCACGACTCCGAGGACACGATCCTGCACGAGATACGCCGCTCCGGCCCACGCTCGCCTCTCGCGAGCTTCGTGCTCGGTCGGATGCGCCTTACGCGGTGCCCGCACGAGCGCAGCGGCCGCTGCCACGACGAGGAACGTCGCCGCGTTCACGAGCATCGCCGCGCGCGTTCCTCCGGCTGCAGCAAGCGCTCCCCCGGCGAGCGGGCCGACCGTGAAGCCGACGTAGCGAGCAGTCTCGACCCTGGCGTTCGCGACCGTGAGCATGGCATCTCCCGCTACGACCGGCACGAGCGCGAACTCAGCCGGCTGCGCGAGCGCAAACCCGACGCCGAGGAGCCCCGCCAGCGCGATGATCGCCGCGGTCCCGCTCACGAACGCGAGCGCCACCGCGACGACAGCCTGCGCGAGTGACACGACGAGCAGCACGCGCCTCGTGTCGTATCGGTCGCTCAGGAGTCCCGCAGGGCCGGCGAGCACGACTGCGGGCGACCAGACGGCGACGAAGAGAAGTGCGACCACGATTCCCGACTCGGTCGCCTCCTCGAGCTGGAGCGCCAACGGCACGAGCGCGAGCCAGTCCCCGAGCGCGGAGAGTCCGACGGCGCCGACGAGGATGTTCAGGTCGCGGCTCAGCCGAGCGCCTCTTCCCACACGACTCGTCCCTCGCGCGTGACGACGCGGCCGATCCCGCTCCCGGGGTAGTGCCCGCACGCGACGAGGACGTCGCTGTCGACGAGCTCGGGAAACAGCGCGCGCCGCGTCTCGGCGCAGACGGCGGGATCACCGTCGGCGGCGTAGACCCACTCCGGCTCGTCCAGCAGCGCGGGGTGCACCGCCGTATCGGCGATGAGGAGAGCGGTTCGGCCCTCGGACTCGACTCGGAGCGCCATGTGCCCCGGATAGTGGCCGGGGGCGGCGAAAGCCGTCACACCTGCAGCAAGCTCGACGTCGCCCGTGATCGTCTCGAACCGGTCGGCGAGCGGCTCGACACAACGGCGAACGTGTGGGCGGTCGGATTGCGTCCGGGCAAAGGCGACTGCATCCGCGTGGACGACGTACCGGGCGCGGGGAAAATACGGGACACCCTCGAGGTCAGCGTTCCATCCCAGATGGTCGATGTGCAGGTGCGTGAGGAAGACGACGTCCACGCTGTCGCGGCTGACGCCGAGCGCCGCGAGCGCCTCGGGGAGCCGGTCCTCTTCCTCCGCGGTCCAGTCCCACAGGCCGGGTGGCCCGACGCCCGTTCCACGAGGATCGTGACGTCGGTCGCCCGGATGAGGAAGCAGTTGCACGGAAGGCGCCAAGTCTCACCTGCGAAGAGCTCCGGGTACAGCTCGCGGTACGGCTCCCACGCCTCAGCTGCGACTCCCGGATACACCTCCTCGTAGTCGGCGAGAAGACCCACTGCGTCGAGAACGGGGAGGAGCTCGAGCGAACCGACTACCACCGCACGCGCGGCGGAGCGGGCTCTCCGTGCGCCTCCTCCCAGCCGACCACAGGATTCCGGAGCACTCCGATGCGCTCGATCTCCGCCTCCATCACGTCGCCCGGCCGGAGGTAGAGAGAAGCCGCGTCGGGCGAGAATCCGGCAACGCCCGATACGGTCCCTGTCGAGACGACGTCGCCGGCCGAGTACCCGAGCGCGGAATAGTGGCTCACGATCTCCGGGATCGTCACGCTCATCCGTCCCGAGTGCGACGTCTGGCGCACCTCCCCGTTGACCCGGAGCTCCATGGCGAGGTCGTGGGGGTCGGGGATCTCGTCCGCCGTGACAATCCAGGGCCCGAGCGGGCAGAAGGTGTCGATCGCCTTGCAGAAGGAGAAGACCCCCGAGCGCATCTCGCGACGCTGGATGTCGCGCGCGGTGATGTCATTGAAGATCACGTAGCCGCCGATGTATTCGGTCGCTTCCTGGGGTGAGAACCACTTCCCTGGCTTGGAGATGACGACCGCGAGCTCGAGCTCGTAGTCGAGCTCCTCGGTCAGGTGCTCGGGGTAGACGACGGGCTCGTCCGGCCCGACGATCGCGTCCACGTTCTGGAAGAAGACGATCCAGGGCGCGATCTCGTGCGTCCAGCCGACCTGCTTCGACTCCTCTTCGTGCTCGCGGAAGTTGCCGGCGGTGTGGATGAGCTTCTTCGGGACGATCGGGGCACGGAGGCGCGTCTCGGCGAGCGGCACGCGTTCGCCGGTCTCGTCGGCACCCCCGCGCTCGAAGTACTCGCGCATGGTCGGGACGTCGAGGACCGCGATCTCGTCGCCGGCCAGGACGCCGACACGTGGGTCTTCCCCGAAGGTGACGAGCTTCACCGCTCGACGATCTTCCAGTACGAGTCCTTGCGCACGATCTGGTCGCCTTGGAAGGTCCAGAGGTCACAGCCGCGAACCTCGAGCCGCTGGCTGTCGACCGTGGTGCCTCTGAGCGTCCACTCCGAGGCGCCGCGTTCTCCGGAGACGAAGTCGCCGTGGCCTTCGTAGCTGACGTCGGGAATGCCCGTGAAGCGCGCTCCGAGACCCTCTCGGACTGCCTCCTTCCCCTTGAAGCGCCGCCCCCACGGATCCGGTCCGCGAGGCGCCTCGAAGACGCACTCATCGGCGAAGAGCGACATGATCGTGTCGAGATCGTGTCGGTTGAAGCCGTCGAGCATGCGCTCGAGAACATCGAGCTTCGAGCTGTCGGACACCGGAACCTCCTCGGTCATGTGACTCCGCACACCTTCATCGCCGCCCGCGCGTACACCTCGGCGGTCCTTACGAGGCCGTCGATCTCGAGGTTCTCGCCCTTGACGGTGTCGAGGAGGCCAGTCGACGTGCCGTAGTTCACGGTCGCGATGCCGTAGCGCGAGAGCACCGAGGCATCGGAGAACCAGCGGGTCACGTCTCGCTCGGGAGGCGAGCCGAACACCTCGGCGTGAGCCGAGTCGAGCGCACCGACGAGCGCGTGATCCTCGGGGATCTCGGCTCCGGGCGCCGTCACGTAGACCTCGCCCTCGACGCCGTAGTCCGGGAAGCGCGCAGCGAGTCCGCGCACCATCTCCAGCACTTGGGCGCGTGCGACCGCCATCTCCTTCGTCGGCGGGACGCGGACGTCCAGGAAGAGATCGGTGCGATGCGGCGTGCGCGAGACACGCCAGCCGAACCCGCCTTCGACGGCGCCGACGTTCACTATCGCCTTGGCGCCGCGGTACGCATTCGACGGATCGTCCTCCCAGCCAGGAATCCACTCGAGCACCGCGTCGAGCACCTCGCGCATGCGGACGATCGAGTTCTGGCCGCGTTTCCCCTCGCTGAACGCCGTGTGGATGAACGGGCCCTGCGTCGAGATCCGCAGCCAGAGCGAGCCGAAGTGCCCGAGCACGACCTTGGACTCCGTGGGCTCGCCGAGAATGCACATGTCCGCGACACCACCGTGCGAGACGAGGTAACGCGAGCCCGCCGCGTAGCCTCGATACTCGGGCCCCTGGGCTTCGCCGAATTGCGTCTTCTCGATCTCGCCTGAGACCGCCGCGATCATGACGTCGCCGCGGAGCCGAACTCCCGCGTCTGCGAGCGCTCGCAGCGCCTCGACGTAGCAGGCGAGAGCGCCTTTCATGTTCGAGATCCCGAGACCGTAGAGCCGCCCGTCCTCGACGAAGGCGCTGGGCTGGAAGCCCGGCACGTGTCGCAGCCATGGCTCCTTGCCGGAGTACGACGTGTCCATGTGCCCGTTGAACATGAGGCTCGACCCGCCCCCGCTCCCAGCACGAATTCCGAGCACGTTCGCGCGGCCGTCTTCCACCTGCTGCCATTGCACGTGCAGGCCCATGTCGAAGAACGTCTCCCTCATCAGCTCGGCCATCGCTTGCTCCGAGCCCGTGAAGCTCGGAGTCCCGACAGCTCGCGAGGCCCACTCGACGAGTCGTTCCTGATCGATTCGGATGTCGGTCATCATCACGTGTGGGGGCGAGATATATCTCGCCCTTATGACGTCGCTCGGACGTATGGGAGCACTTTCTCGCCGAAGAGACGAATCTGGTGATGCCGGCGGTCGCCCCAGAGCTCGAGCATGACGTGCGTGCAGCCCGCGTCGCGG
>DASTEM010000027.1:0-2130 GCA_035709545.1 Gaiellaceae bacterium
CTTCGCGACGGAAAGGTCTGGCCGGTCGCTCGCGAGGTCGAGGCGACGGAAACCATCGCGACAGCCGTGTTGGGTGAGTTGACAAAAGGTCCCAGCGACGAGGAGAGCGCCAGTCTTGGCCTTACTTCGGCCCTTCCGACAGACGGGCCGCAACTGAACACGATCTCAGTGATCGACGGCATTGCACGTTACGGCTCTTCGGAGGATCTCTCGAACGACGCCCTCGCGCAGGTGGTCTATACGCTGGCGAAACTCCCCACAGTCGAAACGGTCGAGATCAATGGGAGGCCGTACACGCGTGCCGACTTCGAGGACTTCACGCCGGCGATTCTCGTCGAGTCGCCGCTGCCGTTCGAGGAGGTGTCGAGCCCGCTGCGCGTGACGGGGACGGCAAACACGTTCGAAGCCACTTTCAGCTACGAGCTCACCGACACAGACGGTCTTATCGTCGACGAGAACTTCGTCACGGCCACCTCGGGAACGGGGACGCGCGGGACGTTCGACTTCACCACGAAGCCCTACGCGGTTCCCTTCGACGGCGTCGGCGCGCTCATCGTCTTCGAGCGTTCTGCAAAGGACGGCTCGCGGATCAACCTCGTCGAGATACCCCTCCGGATGAGGCGCTAGCCGCCTCGCCTGCCTAAGCTCTCCTCATGGCGGACGCTCCCTGGCGCTGCTCCCAGTGCGGCACGATCAACGAGCCGGTGGCGAATGCCTGCCGTACGTGCGGCCGCTGGCCGAGCCTCTTCGACCTCCAAGAGAGCCTGGTCGAGGACGTCGAGCTCGAGGTCGTACCCGAGCAGCCGACGGTGCTGACGCAGACGGTGGAGGTCGAGGCGCTCGAGGTTCCATCCTTCGAGGAGCCGGAGCCGTTCGAGGTCGACTCGGATGACAACGTCGAGGCCGAAGCGAAGCCGTCTCGCTGGCGTGGTGCGGCGACGGCGATCCCGCCGCTCGTGGTTCTGATCTGGATCGTCGTCTCGGCCTTGCTGAACCGCTAGTCAGCGCGCGAACAGCACCTCGCCCGACTCGATCGTGCGGATCTCGTGCGAGCCGACGTCGATCTCGAGGCGACCGTCTCGAACGATCTGCAGAGCGGTCGCGGGCTTGCCGTCGACGGTGATCCTCCGGCCGCGGAGGAAGTCGCGCGCTCCGATCTCGCCGTAGAGGTCTGCGAGCCCGCCGTGTCGCCAGCCGTCGTAGATCCGCTCGAGCCTGAAGAGGAGCGAGCCGAGGAGCCCGGCTCGCTCGTATGAGCAGCCGGTGAGGGTGCGAAGCGATCCTGCCTCTGTCGAGGTGTCGCGCGGAAGCTCGTCGAAGGTCTGGTTGACGTTCATCCCGATTCCGACGACCACGGTTGCGTCGGACAACTCGGAGAGGATCCCGGCGACCTTACGCCGGTTCAACATGACGTCGTTGGGCCACTTGATCTGGGCCGTCAGCCCGGTGGCGCCTTCGATCGCCTCGGCCGCAGCGAGAGCGGCGACGAGCGAGAGCTCGGGCAGATGTCGCTCGGGCGGAGGGTGCAGCATCACCGAGACGAGCACCGAGCTGGCGGGAGGCGCCGTCCAGGGACGTCCCATTCGACCACGACCACTCGTCTGATGATCGGTCGCGGCCGTCGCGCCCTCGGGGAGCCCCGACCCGAGCAGGAGCAACTGCGTCGACTCGCACTCAGGCTCGTAGACGTACGGTTTGCCGAAGCGCCCGCGGATGTACGGGGCGACCTCCCGTGGCTCGAGGGAGCCCGTCATCGGGACTTTGCAACAGACGGTTGCAAAGTAGAAACAGGCTCGACGCGGACCGCGCTCACCTTGTATTCGGGCGTGCCGATTAGCGGATCGCCCACGTCGTGGGTGAGCCAGTTGACCTTCTGCTCGGCGAAGTGGAGCGCCATCCAGACAAGCCCCGGGAACACGCGGTCGGTGATGTGCGCGCGCGCCTGCAGGTCGCCGCGCCGCGAGATGAGCCGCGCCCAGTCTCCCTCTACGATGCTGAGCGCTGACGCATCCTCGCTAGAGATCTCGAAGAACGGCTCCTCCTGTTTGTCGGTGATGCCCGACTCGCGCATGGTCATCGTCGCCGAGTTGTAGTGATAAAGCGTCCGGCCGGTGGACAGGACGAGCGGGT
>DASTEM010000028.1:0-4315 GCA_035709545.1 Gaiellaceae bacterium
TCACCCGCCTCGGGTGCCGTGCCGAGTACCTCTTCGGTCCGGACCGACCAAGAAACGGTTCCCAGGCGCACGCCGCCTCCGACTTCGCGCTCGAGCGCTACATGCACCTCTTCGCGCTGAATCGCGGAATTCTCTTGACGCCGTTCCACAACATGGCGCTCATGTCACCGGCGACGACCGAGAACGACGTCGACCGCCATACGGAGGTCTTCCGCGAGGCTGTGCTCGAGCTCGCCGCAGCGAACCTAGCTCAGGCCACCGGCACAGCCACGGCGTAGCCGGTGCCTATTCGGAATGTGTCCCCTCGTACGTAACGAACGCGAACGGCGTGCCGTCTTCCGACACGTGCTCTTCGCGTGACGTCTCCTTGAAGTCACCGCGCTCCCACTCGGGGAAGAACGTGTCGCCCTCGAACTCGGCGTCGATCTCGGTCAACAGCAGCTCTTGGGCAAGTGGAAGCGCCTGAGCGAAGAGCTCCGCGCCCCCGATCACGAACACTCGTCGCACGTCCCCGAGGAGCTCGAGTGCATCCTCGAGCGAGCCCGCACGCTCCGCGCCGTCCCCCGCCCACATCACGTTGCGCGTGACGACGACGTTTCGTCGTCCAGGCAGCGGGCGAAAGCGCACTGGGAGCGAGTCCCACGTGCGTCGGCCCATGACGACCGGGTGTCCCATCGTGAGTGCCCGGAAGCGCACCATGTCCTCCGGGATTCGCCACGGAAGCGTGCCTTCGCGGCCGATCACGCCGCCTCGCGCAATCGCAGCGACGAGCGAGATCCTCACACGGCGACCGGCGCGCGTATCGCCGGATGATGCTGGTAGTCGAGGACCTCGATGTCGTCGAAGACGTAGTCGAGAATCGAGGGCGGTCGCCGGCGCAGCCGAAGCGAGGGGTAGGGATACGGAGCGCGCGAGAGTTGGAGCTCCACCTGCTCGCGGTGGTTGTCGTAGATGTGGCAGTCGCCTCCAGTCCAGACGAAGTCGCCGACCTCGAGATCGCACTGCTGCGCAAGCATGTGCGTCAGTAGCGCGTAGCTCGCGATGTTGAACGGGACACCGAGGAACACGTCCGCGCTTCGCTGGTAGAGCTGACAGCTCAGGCGACCCTCGGCCACGTAGAACTGGAAAAGCGCGTGACACGGCTGCAACGCCATCTCGGGGAGATCGGCGACGTTCCATGCGCTGACGACGATTCGCCGTGAGTCGGGCTCCTCGCGGATGAGGCGCACGGCCTCGGCGATCTGGTCGACGTGTTCGCCGCTGGGGGTCGGCCAACTGCGCCACTGCACGCCGTACACCGGCCCGAGGTCGCCGTGCTCGTCGGCCCACTCGTCCCAGATTGTGACGCCTTGGTCCTGGAGCCAGCTGACGTTTCCCTCGCCGCGGAGGAACCAGAGGAGCTCCTTGGCCACGGACGGGAAGTGCACCTTCTTGGTCGTCACGAGCGGGAACCCCTCGCCGAGATCGAAGCGCATCTGGTAGCCGAAGACGCTCACGGTTCCCGTTCCCGTCCTGTCTGTTTTGGGAACTCCCGTCGTGACGACATGGCGCATGAAGTCCTCGTATAGGCGGCGGACTGGACGGCCGGTCACGTCGAGATCGACGATAGCCGCTGGCCCGGCGGCCCCGGGTGCAGCAGCGGCCGAATCACGTCGTCAGGAGCGGCGACTCCGAGCCCTCGACGACGACGACCCAGCCGTCGAAGTCCTTGAGCCGATACGGCGCGTTGAGCGGGACGACAGTTCGGCCGTCGGCCTCCGCGAGAAAGCTTCCACAAAGTGCCGCCAGCTTGCCTTTCCGTGTCAGCCACAGCTCGAAGGGCCTTCGGTCCGGTGATGGCTCGAGCCCCTCGACCTCGAGCTCCATCGGCCAGTTTCCTGCGTCGTCCACGTCGAAGATCGTGAGCGAGGCGTTAAGTCCCGTGGTGTAGGCAGTCCCGGTCATGGTGACGACAGCGAACGTGCCCGGGCCGCCTCTGTTGCCGACTATCGCTCCGGTCGCGAACAAGCCAACACCGAGTGCTGCGGCCAGCCCGGCCAGCGCAACTCGCCGCCTTCGCGGGCGGGGCGCGACGACGGTCGCATCGGCTCCGAGCTCAGGAGGAGGCCCGGCTTGGATCAGCAGCTCGTGGACGCGAAGAAGCCGCGCCCGTTCGCCCGCCTCCAGGTCGGTTCCGACGAGATCGTCGAAGTTCGGCCGGCGCTCGCTCATCGAAGCTCCCCCTCGAGGGCGTCCGCCAAGCGCGCCAGCGCACTGCGTGTACGTGTCTTCACGGTGCCGAGCGGGATCCCGAGCTGCAGGGCGATCTCGCTTTGCGAGAGCCCCCGCCAGTAGCCCATCTCGACCACGGGCCGTTCGTGCTCGGGGAGGACCTCGAGCGCACGATGGACTCTCCAGGCCGTCCACGAAGCTTCGGCCTCCTCGGACGGATCTGGTTCGCCTCCCGGCTGGTCCTCGAGCTCGGCGACGGGATTCGGCGTCCTCCGCAGCCCGTCCGTGATGGCGTTGCGCACAACCGCGTAGAGCCACGGTGCACCGCTCCCGCGGCTCGGGTCGAACGTGCGCGCGGAGCGCCAGATGGCCACGAACGCCTCCTGAGAAGCGTCCTCGGCGCGTCCGCGATCGCCGAGCCGGCGAAGGGCGAGGCCGAGAACAGGTCGCGCGTACCGGCGATGGAGCTCGTCGAATGCGCGCTTGTCGCCGGATGCGACACGCTCGATGAGCTGGCCGTCGGAGGGCTCGGATCCGTCCACGCGTTGTTTCTTTCCCGAAGCTGCCCGAACTGAACCGACCCGCATCGCGAGCGACGTAGCCATGTCGGTTGCTACGCGCTCGCGCGCGGGCCGGTTTGCGTCTTGGTTACCTGGCACCCTGGTAGCGAGCCGCCACCGCGTCCCAGTTCACGACGTTCCACCAGGCGGCGAGGTAGTCGGGACGGCGATTCTGGTAGTTCAGGTAGTAGGCGTGCTCCCAGACGTCGATGCCTAGGAGTGGGGTCTCGCCGTCCATGACCGGCGTGTCCTGGTTCGGCGTGGACTTCACTGCAAGCCCCGTTCCGTCCCACACGAGCCAGGTCCAGCCGGAGCCGAACCGCTTCACCCCAGCGTCGTTGACGGCTGCCTTCAGCTCGTCGAGGCCTCCGAAAGTCGCCGCGATCGCCTCGGCGAGCGCTCCTGACGGCTCTCCGCCTCCGTTCGGCGCCATGATCTCCCAGAAGAGAGTGTGATTCGCATGCCCACCCCCGTTGTTGCGGACGGGCATCCGTTTGTCCTCGGGCAGAGCATCGAGGTTCGCCAGCACCTCGTTAATGGGTTGGTCCATCCACTCGGTGCCCTCGAGCGCTGCGTTCAGGTTGGTCACGTAAGCGGCGTGGTGCTTGTCGTGGTGGATCTCCATCGTGCGCGCGTCGATGTGCGGCTCCAAGGCGTCGAACGCGTAGGAAAGGTCGGGAACGCTGTATGCCATCTGGCTGCTCCTCTTCTCGGGTGATCGTCGGGGAGAAGGATATGCTCCGCGGCGTTCCGTCGAGCCCAAGGAGCCCGCGAATGACCAACTTCGTCGAGATCAGGCCCCGGGAGCTGAAGCCCGCGCTCCTGGAGCTCGACGGCATCTCGCGCACGACGATCGAAGCCCACTACCGCCTCTACCAGGGGTACGTGACGAAGAGAAACGAGGTTCTCGGGCGCCTTCCCGGCGTCGATCTCAGTGCTGCGAACCAGGTCTACTCCGAGCTCCGCGCGCTGAAGGTGGATCTCACGTTCGCGGTCGGGGGGATCAAGAACCACGAGATCTACTTCGAGCATCTCGGCGGCGAGGGCGGCGATCCCGACGGCGCGATCGGCGCCTTGATCGAGCGCGACTTCGGCTCCGCGGACGCCTGGCAGGCCGACCTCAGGGCGACGGGGATGGCCGGTCGCGGGTGGGCGTGGACTGCGTACGATTGGGACGAACGCCGTCTCTTCAACTACGTCGGCGACGCGCAGAACACGTTCCCGGTCTGGAACGCGACCCCGCTGGTTGCGCTCGACGTCTACGAGCACGCGTACTTCCTCGACTACCAGACGGACCGCGGGGCGTACATCGACGCATTCCTCCGGAACCTCGACTGGGGCGTCGTCAACCACTGGGTTGACGCCTACAGCGTCCCGACCGAGTAGCCCGTGATCCAGGCGCTCGCCGTGCTAGGCGGGTACGTCCTCGGCTCGCTGCCATTCGGGTACTGGCTGCCCCGCATTTTCCGTGGTGAGGACATCCGGGCGAGCGGGAGCGGGAACGTGGGCGCTTCGAACGTGTTCCGCGTCTACGGGCGGAGGCT
>DASTEM010000029.1:0-2063 GCA_035709545.1 Gaiellaceae bacterium
GACCACGGCAACGTTCTTCAGGGCGCCGGCAATGTGCGGCGGGAGCTCGTCGAGCGCAGCCCGGACGTGATCCTCGAACGTCACCGGATGACGAGGGCCATCAACGCCTTCTGCGTGTGCAGCCGGTTCTCGGCCTGCTCCCAGGCGAGACAGCGGGGTCCGTACAGGACTTCAGCTGTGATCTCCTCTCCCACGTGAGCCGGGAGGCAATGCATGGCGACGCCTTCGGGGTCGGCTAGGGCGAGAAGTGCGTCGTCGATTCGATACGGCTCGAGCCCCCGCAGTCGCTGCTCGCGATCGTCGTCTTGGCCCATGCTCGTCCAGACGTCGGTGTAGACGGCGTGTGCACCACGCGCTGCTTCGCGCGGATCGGTGACGACGTCGACGCTGCCGCCGCTCGAGCGCGCGTCCTCGGCCGCTGCCGCAACGTAGTTCGCGTCCGGCCGGTACTCGGTCGGAGTCGCAGCGACGAACTCCATCCCGAAACGGCCGGCGATACGCATGAGCGAGTGGCAGACGTTGTTGCCGTCGCCGACGTACGCGAGCCGAAGGCCCGCGAGTGCGCCGAAGCGCTCACGCAACGTCATCGCGTCCGCGAGTGCCTGGAGCGGGTGCGACTCGTCGGTGAGCCCGTTGATCACCGGGATTGCTGCGTGCTCCGCGAACTCCTCCACCTCATCCTGCTCGAAAGTCCGAATCATCAGAGCCGACAGGAAGCGCGAGAGGACCACTGCCGTGTCTCGGTACGACTCGCCGCGCGCGAGCTGAAGCTCGGCGGCCGGGAGGAAGAGCGCCATGCCCCCGAGCTCGGCGATTCCCACCTCGAAGGCGACGCGAGTACGCGTGGACGGCTTGTGGAAAATGAGCCCGATCGTTCGACCGGGGAGCAGTCGAAGCTCCCGTCGCCGTGCTCGCTCGACCTTGAGCTCGTCCGCAAGGTCGAGCAGCGTCTCGAGCTCCTCGCGCGACCACGCCGCGATGCGCGTGAAGCTGCGTCCCTTGAGATTGGTGGGCACGCCCGCCATCGCGCAGATGCTACGGCCGCGCACGGTAGAGTCGCGCCATGTCCAAGTTCACTGACGCTCTCAACCAGCAGATCGCCTACGAGTTCGCCGCCTCGCAGCAATACATCGCGATCGCGACCTACTACGACGCACAGACGCTTCCTGAGCTCGCCGCACACTTCTATCGCCAGGCGGTCGAGGAACGGAATCACGCGATGATGATGGTTCAGTACCTCCTCGATTCGGACGAAGGCGTGGTGACACCGGGGGTCGCGGCTCCACAGACGCAGTTCGCAGACGCCGTCGCGCCAGTCGCCCTCGCGCTCGATCAGGAGAAGCGCGTCACGGGACAGATCGTCGAGCTGGTCAAGCTTGCGCGCGGAGAAGGCGAGCTCGTGGGCGAGCAGTTCCTTCACTGGTTCCTCCAGGAGCAGCGCGAGGAGGTCGCCTCCATGACCGAGCTCTTTGCGGTCGTCGAGCGTGGGAAGGACAACCTCCTGCACGTCGAGGAGCACTTGAGCCGCGCGACCGGCGGCGAGAGCCCGCTCGGAGCGGGAGCTCCGCCCGCGGCGGGCGGCGCGCTCTAGGTCGCGCGTGCACGAGATTCGCGTTCGCACGGCGCGGCGGAGCCACGTCCTCGATATCACGGACGACGTTCGTGAGGCCGCGGCCGGCAAGCCCGGGGCTGCGGTGCTCGTCTACGTCCCGCACACGACAGCCGGGGTGACGATCAACGAGCACGCTGATCCGGCGGTTGCCCGGGACCTCGAGTCAGCGCTCGAGCGCATGGTGGAGGACGGCTGGGCGTGGGAGCACGTCGAGCCGGGTGATGAGAACGCGCCCACGCACGTGCGTGCCGCGCTCATGGGGCCGAGCGTCGTTATTCCGATGCGTGAGGATGGCTCCCTCGCGCTCGGTACGTGGCAGGGGATCTTCTTCTGCGAGTTCGACGGCCCCCGGGACCGTTCGGTCTACGTCAGCGTTCTCCAGTAGCCCAGTGATGCTCGCGGCGGACGATCTCTAGCTCTCCGTCTCGTCTGCGCGGACAGGTGGAGACGC
>DASTEM010000030.1:0-10850 GCA_035709545.1 Gaiellaceae bacterium
GAACTCCCCGGTCAGAGTCGATCCCACCTCAACCGCTTCGACGATGCCTACGGCCACGGTCCGGTCCGTCGAGGCCGCGATAGTCGTCGGGAGGAAAAGAGTCACGAGGAGGCACCCGAGCAGGGGGGAGTGGAGCCTTGAGCCAGCTGTCCCGTTCGCTCGTCGCATCGGCAGAAGACTCGAGGGAGTGTACGCACACGATGTGACTGCACTTCGCCGTGAGCGGGAGGCATTTGCGTCGGGCGCGGGACGCGTCTACCCTGACGCGCACGTGCGATCGCTCACTCGCCCCGGGATCCTGCTTGCGATCGCCGTCGTGGTCGTCGCGCTTCCGACAGCGGCCTCAGGCGGCCTCTCGGGAGCAGCCAAACCGACGCTTGCCACGTCCAACACCACCACGTACACGGACTCGACGGGAGAGGATCCAGCTGCCCCCGACGTCACGACCATCGTGGCGTCGAACGACGACGCAGCGACGATCACCTTCAAGATCAATATTCCCAACCGCGCCGCGTACACCCCGGACGTCGCAATCATCATGTTCCTCGACAGCGACGCCAATCAGACAACAGGCGACCCGGAGAGTCTCGGTGCCGACTACATCATCCAGCTCATACAAGGCGAGATCCTTTTGTTCAGGTGGGACGGTGCCGACTTCACCGTGAGTGCGACACAGGCTTCGCTCTCCTACGCGTGGGCCTCAGGTCCCACGATCAGGATCAATGCGTCGGATCTCAACAACACGAGGCGTCTCAATTTCGACGTGACCGCCGTTGCCAACATCGTCATCGACCCGGCCACGGGCGCGATCGACTGCACGGCCTGTAAGCGCGACTTCGCTCCAGTCTTCGGTTTCTACACCTACGACGTCAAGATCACGCCGGCGACGCTGGTCGTCAGGAAGTTCAGCCGGACGCCCAAGGCCCCGGCTGCCGGCAGAGAGTTCACGATGCGGCTCGTCACGGCGCGGTCGGACACTGGCGCTGTCGTCCAGAACGGCAGGGTCACGTGCGTCGGTCGGGTCGGTAATGCGAGGCTCAAGGCGCAGGTGCAGCGCGTTGTAGCGGGTGCTGCGACCTGCACGTGGAACATTCCTCCTCTGGCGAAGGGCAAGACGTTCCGAGGCTCGGTAACGATCGTGTTCGAAGGTCTCAAGGCGTTACAGGGCTTTTCCGGGAAGATTCGCTAGCAACGCCGCTCGTGCGACGCCTCGCGCTCCTCGCCTGCCTGGTCGCTCTCGTCGCATTCACCGGAACGGCTTCGGGATTCGACCGAACGCCGCGATCGGTCATCGAGAACGCCCTCACGAAGGTGCGTTCGGCACCCGATTTCGGCGATTCCAGCGCGACCGCGACTACGAGGGCGCGCGTCATCGTCACGCTCGAAGATCCGCCGCTCGCAGCAGCGGCGTTCGCGCGGCGTTTCGCGGGATTCGGCCCGAACCGTAAGCTCGATGTGACGAGCTCGTTCTCACGGCGCTACGTAGCAGGACTCGCAGCTGCCCAGGCTCGAGCCATCGCCGAGCTCCGCCGGAAGATGCCCGAGGCGCGTGTGTCGCGTCGATATCAGCTGCTCGTCAACGGCTTTGCCGTGAGCGTTCCTTACGCGCGTCTCCCTGAGCTCCTCGAGCTCGAGTCGGCTAATCGCGTCTATCCGAGTCTGCGCTACACGCTCTCGACAAACCGTGGGCCCAGTGTCCTCGGCGCGCCGGCGTTCGGTGTTCTCACGGGCGCAAAGGGGGATGGAGTCAAGGTTGCGGTCGTCGACGACGGCGTCGATCACCTGCACCCCTTCCTCGATCCGACCGGGTTCTCGTATCCAGCCGGCTTTCCGAAGGGCCCCGGCGGGTCGACGACGCCCAAGGTCATCGTCGCCCGCGGCTTCGCGGGCCCCGGCGCGAACAGCGCTCCGCTCGACCGGGACCGGTCGTTCCACGGAACGCACGTGGCCGGGATCATCGCGGGTGTCCCGACCGACGTCGAGGCGGGTCGCACGGGCTTCTGCATCGAGGCTCAGGGCGGCTGCCATCCTGCAGTCAACGGTCTCGCCGGTGTCGCGCCGCGCGCCTACATCGGGAACTACCGCGTGTTCAACGTTCCGGCGCCTGCCCCGCTCGGCGGCTGTTGCTCTGCGAACAGCCCGGAGATCGTCGCTGCGTTCGAGGCCGCGGTCCGCGACGGCATGGACGTGATCAACTTCTCGGGCGGCGGGCCTCAGGCGGATCCCCGCACCGACATCCTCATAAGTGCCGTCGCGAACGTCGCGCGCGCGGGAGTCGTGCCGGTCATCTCGGCCGGCAACGATCGGGACTTCTTCGGGCTCGGAACGGCTGGATCGCCGGCGACGGCACCCGACGCCATCAGCGTCGGGGCAACCGCGAACGCCCACTTTTTCGGGCCCTCGATCTCCGTCGTCTCGCCCGCGGGGGTCGCAAGAGTTCCCTTCGTTCCCTCCGACGAGGTGCCGCCGTCGTGGATCACGACCGATCAGAGGATCGTCGATGTCGGTGCCATCAGCGGCGTGAACAGGCAGCTGTGCGACCCGGCGCCCGCTGATTCGCTCCGTGGTCGCATCGCGCTCGTCACTCGCGGCGGCTGCCCGTACAGCGTCAAGTCGTCGCGCGCGCGCCAGGCGGGAGCGACGGGGCTCGTGATCGTCGAGAATCGTCCCGGCGACCCGACGTTCGCACTCCTCTCGATTGCAGGCGGAACGGTCTCCGACCTCGACGGCGCTCGCCTGCGCGCGGCCGCAGCGGGCGCCGGCGGCTCGGTCACCGTCCGCTTCAGTCGCGAGATGCTCGAGGTCCCGACCACGTGGGCGGGCGTGCCGACGAGCTTCACGTCCTCCGGCCTCACGCCCTTCGGCCACGCGCTGAAACCCGACGTCACGGCGCCGGGCGCCCAGATCCTCTCCTCGACCCTTCCCGAGTTCGCGGGGGACGAGTTCGCCGTCCTCGACGGCACGAGCTTCTCCGCGCCTCACGTCGCAGGCGCGGCTGCGCTGCTCGTCCAGCGTCACCCCTCGTGGACGGCGCCGCAGGTCAAGTCCGCGCTCATGTCGACGGCTGGTCCTGCGTTCGGAGACACGTCCCTGAGCCAGGAGGCCTCGGTGCTCGTCCAGGGAGCAGGGCTCGTCCGCGTGGGCTCGGCGGACCGGCCGCTGATCTTCACCGATCCGCAATCGCTCTCCTTCGGATACCTGCCGGCCGCCGCGTCGAGCCCAGCGAGCCGGGCGATCTCGGTCACGGTCTCTGATGCGGGCGACGGCGCCGGTACGTGGTCGGCCGAGGTCCAGGCCCAGGTCGCCTCGAGCGGCGCGACCGTCCAGGCTGCGCCGGTGACAGTAGCGTCGGGCGGGAGCGCTGTCGTGCAGATCGTCGCCCAGGCCGGGGCGGGCGCCGTCGCAGGAGACAACTTCGGGTTCGTGGTGCTTCGCCGCGGCAGCGAGACGCGCCGGATCCCGTACGCGTTCTCCGTGACGCGGTCGTCGCTCCTCGGAGCGCCCGTCACGAAACTGAAGACGATTCAGTCGGGCGACACCCGAACCGGAGAGGACAGAGCTCGCGTGTATCGGTGGCCGACCTCACCGTTCTCCATCCTCGGGATCTTCGGCGTCGATCCTTCGGTCAACGACGACGGCAAGGAGAAGATCTACTCGCTCGACATTTCGAAGCAGGCGGTCAACGCCGGCGTCGTCGTGGTTCGACCGGCGACCAAGCTCACCGCGTCGATCACCGCGCGGCTGAGCTCCAACCAGCCGATTCATCCGTGGTTCCTGGGCTCGCTCGACGAGAACGACGTGCTGGGCTATGCGGGGATCCCCGTCAACGTGAACGGGTCGCTCCCCGACTTCCTCTACAGCATCGGCGCGGCTGGAGGCGTGTTCTTGCCTCCGGGCCGCTACTTCGTCTCGGTCGACTCGGGCCGCGACCTGTTCACGGGTCGCCCGCTCGCAGGCCGTTACGTTCTGCGCTCCTGGGTGAACGACGTCAAGCCGCCGAGGGTCCAGATGATCACGCGTACGCTCTCGAGCGGCCGCCCAACGCTCGTGGCCAGGATCACGGACGCGAAGTCGGGGGTCGATCCGCACGCGCTCCAGCTCTACTTCGGGCCGTCGACACGCCGTGAGTCCGTGGGGGCGACGACATTCGACCCCGCAACCGGTATCGCGGCCTTCTCCATCCCGCGCGAGGCATTTCCGTTCCAGCCCGGTCCGCAGTTCATCCAGCTCGTGGCGTCCGATTACCAAGAGGCGAAGAACATCAGCACCGAGAGCGACAGCCCGCTGCCGAACACGAGGGTTCAGGGCGCGCGACTGGAGGCGGCGAGTAGACCGACGATCACGTGGATCACGCCGGAGCAGGGCAAGTGCCTCGCGGCGCGGCAGCGCCTCCTCGTGGTGGCGAACGACAACGTGCAGATCTCCTCGGTCGGCTTCTTCGACGGTGAGCGGCAGATTGGCCGCGTGCGGAAGAGCTTCGCTGGACTGTACGAGCTGACCTGGCGGACCGGTGGCAAGAAGAAGGGCACCCACGCGCTGACCGCCGTCGTCTCGGACATCCGCGGCCGAGAAGCCGAGGCGAGCCAGACCGTTCGCATCTGCTGAGAGACCACTCGTGACGCGAGCGACCCGCTTCGGAAAGCCGCTGCCCGACGGCGGGACGATCGGTGTGGCAGCCGCTGCCAGCCCGTACGACAGCCGCTCGGACGTCTTGCGCGGCGTCGAGTGGTGGGAGTCCCGCGGGTACCGCGTCAAGCTCGCGGACGGCGTCTGGGAACGCGACGACTACGTCGCCGGGAGTGCCGAGCAGCGCGCAGCCGACCTCAATGCACTCTTCGCGGATCCCGAGGTAGACGTCGTGCAAGCGCTCCAGGGCGGCTTCGGCTCGGCGCAGGCGATTCCGTATCTCGACTTCGACCTGATTGCTGACAATCCGAAGCCGCTCGTCGGATTCTCCGACTTGACTGCGCTGCACGTCGCGCTCCGGCAGAAGGCCGGACTCGCGACCATCTATGCGAACGGGCTCCTTGGCATGGGCGCCGTGGAGACGACGTCGTTCAGCCGGGACCGGCTTCTCGAGGTCCTACGCGGCGGCGGTGCCGGCGACGTACCCCGGGATCCGGACGACCCGTGGGTACGAACGATTCGCGGTGGGCGCGTTACCGCACCGCTCGTCGGCGGCTGTCTCTGGCTTCTCATGCAGACGATGGGCACGCCGTGGGAGATCGACCTCGACGGCGCGATCCTCTTCTTCGAGGACGTGCACTGCCCGCCCTACTACGTCGACGGGGAGCTCGTACAGCTGGCTCACGCGGGGAAGCTCGACGGCGTTTCCGGAGTCGTCGTCGGGCAGATGGAGAAATGCGACTGGGGAGATCTGCGACAGGTCTCCGACTGGGCACGCTCGCGCTCGATCGAAGACGTCCTCGAGGAGCGTCTCGAGCCGCTCGGCGTTCCCGTCATCTACGGCCTCCCGCTCGGGCACGGGAAGCACCTCGCTGCGCTACCGCTCGGCGTCACCTGCACCCTCGACGCCGACGCGAAGACACTCACGGTCGACGAGCCTGCGCTGCGACGTTGAACGCGGCCAGGTAGGAGGCGCGCCACTTCTCGTCGAGGTCCGCGAAGTGGTTCGCAGCCCCCGGAGCCAGCCAGACGAGGATCCGAGAGCGGTCCCGCATCCGCGCATGGTCGCACGGGGGTGTGAGAGGACGATGAGTGCGCTAAGAGCCGGGGGGATCGTGTGGACGCTCGGGCACTGTGCGGCTCTCGTCCTGATGCACGAAGAGACCGCGCAAGAAACCGGTCAACCGGACGCCTACCGGTGGTCCCGGCGGTCCCGGCGGCTGTGACCATGCGTGCGCGAACTCGGCGCCGAGGAGCAGGATCAGCGCGACCACGTAGACGAAGAACAGGAAGGTCATGACTCCGGCGAGCGACCCGTAGATGAGGTTGTAGCGGGAGAAATCAGCGAAGACGATCGCGAGCACCTTGGTCGCGCCCCAGACGCCGATTGCGGTCAGGATTGCCCCCGCGAGTGCACCGCCGCGACGCAGTTTCCTCGCAGGGACGAAGCGGTAGAGAAGGAGCACCGTGACTGCGATCGCAACCAGTTGGAGGCCGTCGCGAAGCAGCACTCCCGCAGCAGCGGCGACGCCGGCCCACTCTGTGAAGCGATCGACAAGATGGCTGAAGAACGCTCCGAACGCAGACATGCCGACGACGAGGAGGACGAGCACGCCCGACGCGGCGACGAGGATGAAATCCACAGCCTTCGCGTGCGCGGCCGGCCGGCCTCGCTCGACCTTGAGCGCAGCCTCGAGCCCGAGCCGGATCGAAGCCATCATGCCCGACGCGCCCCAGAGAAGCGCGACCAGGGAGATCAACCCGATCGCCGACAGCGGGCTCGCGATCTCCTCGATCGATCGCTGGATGTCGCCCTTCCCCGATTCAGAGACGGGGAGGAAGTCGAGGAGCTCGTTGATAACTCGCTGGCGAAGCTCGTCGTCCTGAAGCACGAGCCCGAAGATCGAAACGACTGCGATGGTGAGGGGAAAGAGCGAGAAGAGCACCCGATAGGCGATTGCGGCTGCGTACTGGGTGCAGCGGTCGCGGAAGAGATCTTCGACGGCGCGTGGGAGGGCGTGTGCCACTCCACGAACGAGCGCACGAAGCCCGTCGACAGGCGTTCGAGCGATGCGAGCCAAGCGTCCGGGCTGCACGATCGGCGTCTCGCTCATGCTTCTGAGTCTACGGACGGGGTGTGCTCCTCTTCGTTCAGGCGGCGCAGCACGTACGCCCTCACGGGATCCTCCTTGCCCTTCACTCGCAGCGGCGGCAGCCGGTCGACGAGCGCGCGCGTCCCCAGTCGCGAGAACGTCTCCTCGCCGATCAGCACTCCGCCGACCGGGGCTTCCGCCTGGAGCCGCGCGGCGAGGTTCACGACGTCTCCGACGAAGCCATGCTTCCGGTGCCCGCGCGCGCCGCCAACGAGGCCCGCATGCACCTCGCCGCTGTTCACTCCGACACGGAAGCGCGGCCAGTCGTCGTGCTCGTGGGCGATCCGGTCGGCCATTCGCTGGAGAAGGAGGCCTGCCCGCGCGGCCTGCATCGGATGCGTGGCGCCCCCTGCGTGCCCCTCGAAGACGACCATGAGCTCGTCGCCGGTTATCTGGTGAACGTCGCCGCCAATGCCTTCGAGCAGCGGGATGAGGCGACCGAAGTACGCGTTCAGCATCGTGGCGACTTCGGTCGGCTCGCGCGCCTCGGAATACCTCGTGAACCCGGCGAGGTCGGCGAAGAGGATGCTCACGTCCTTGGCGCCCGCGAGCGTCTCATCGAGATACAGGGCGCTGAAGCGCTCCTCGTGCCACTCCGCGCGTGCGACGAGCGCGATGAGGCCGAACGAGCCGAGCATGAGGACGTGCCACTCCCACCACGAGAGCTGCCAGTTGACCGCCCAGGCGATCACGATCATCGCCTCGGCGAGCAGGGCGAACGCCAAGGCGAACGCGAGCACGAATCGCTGCTTTCGGCGGCGGTGGATACGCAGGAAGCCGAGTGCGGCCAACCCGAAGAGCGCGACGCCGACGGCGGCAAGCACGAGTTGCCAGCCGTCGAGCTGCTCTGCCGTCAGGGGGTTGTCGAGCGGTGGGAGCTCGGTCAGTGAGACAACAGCCCAGACGACGACAACCGAAGCGAGTCCGGCGAGAAGGAGCGGCGTCGCGCGGATCACGGTCGCGGCTCGCTCTTGGCCGAGCTCGAACGCCGCGCCAACGGCGAACACGGCCGCGATGACGAGACCGACTGGGGTTGCGAGCTCGAAGCCGGCATTGGGGCCGAGGAGGACACCGGGAGTCGCCAGAGCGTGCAATCCGAGGAAGCAGGCACTGGCGATGAAGGCGAGCGAGATGAGGAGGAGCCGCGCGTCACGACGTCGGCGTGCCGCACTCGTGACGCCCCAGCCGAGAGCCGTCGCGACGAGGGCGGCTCCCAGCACCAGCCAGAAGTGGACGGGATGGTTCTCCCAGCTCGGATCGATCGAAGGGCGTGCGAGGAACGCCGCGAGAAGGACGAGCGGCGCTGCAGCGATTGCGAGCCAGAAGCGAAGGTGCATCGCCGCCAACGTACTACGAGAAGGCGTCTATCCTCATCCCGCGATGAAGGTCGTCCTCCCTGACTCCTCCGAGCTCGAGCTGCCCGACGGCGCAACGGGCATCGAGGCCGCGCGGGCGATCGGCCCGAAGCTCGCCGAACAAGCTGTGCTCGTCCGGGTGAACGGGGCGACGCGGGACCTGCGCCTGCCGCTCGCAGACGGCGAGTCTGTTCGGTTCCTGACCACGCGCGACACACAGGATCCGGACGCGCTGTACGTGCTCCGCCACTCGACCGCTCACCTGCTCGCGGAGGCGGTCATGCGGCTCTATCCGGGAGTCAAGATCGCCATCGGGCCGCCGATCGCGGATGGCTTCTACTACGACTTCGAGTTCACCGAGCCGATTTCGGAGGATGACCTTGCGGCGATCGAGCACGAGATCCGGCGCGAGATCGAGGATGGCCGCGTCTGGACGCGCGAAGAGCTCTCCCTGGAGGACGCAGTCGGTCGCTTCGAGGCGGAATCACAGCCGTACAAGGTCGAGCTCGCGCGCGACGCCGAGGGCACGATCTCCCTTTACACCCAAGGGGACTTCACGGATCTTTGCCGTGGGCCACACCTGCAGGACGCCTCACCGATCAAGGCGCTCAAGCTGACCAGCCTCGCGGGCGCCTACTGGCGCGGCGACGAGCGCAACACGCAGCTCACCCGGATCTACGGAACGGCCTTCTACTCGCAGGCCGACCTCGACGCGCACCTCGAGCGGCTCGAGCAGGCGCGCGCTCGCGATCACCGCCGTCTAGGGGTCCAGCTCGACTTGTTCCACTTCGACGAACACTCGCCAGGCTCTCCGCTCTGGCATCCAAAGGGGATGGTCGTCTGGAACGCGCTCGAGGACCTCCGGCGACGCGAGAACGCCCGGCGCGGCTATCTCGAGGTGAAGACGCCGCTCATTTACGACAAGGCGCTCTGGATTACGTCGGGCCACTGGGAGAAGTTCAGGGAGAACATGTTCCTGATCGAGGAGGAGGGTAAGACGTGGGGGCTCAAGCCCATGAATTGCCCCGGGCACATGCTCCTGTTCGGGAGTCAGCTGCGGAGCTACAGAGATCTTCCGATCCGGTACGCGGAGTCGTCCACGCTTCACCGCAATGAGCTTGCCGGGACGTTGCACGGGCTACTGCGCGTGCGTCATGTGACCCAGGACGACTCTCACATCTTCGCCACTCGGGAGCAGATCGAGGACGAGATCTTCGGCTGCCTCGACTACGCGGCCTATCTCTACGACCTGTTCGGGATGGATTGTCGATTCGAGCTCTCGACCCGCCCCGAGAACAAGCTCGGCACGGACGAGGAATGGGACTTCACTGAGGGCGCGCTGCAATCAGCGCTGGAGCGCCGTGGGCTTGCGTACGAGCTGAACGAAGGAGACGGCGCCTTCTACGGCCCGAAGATCGACCTCCATATGACCGACGTCCTTGGCCGGTCTTGGCAGATGGGCACCATCCAGCTCGATTCTCAGATGCCGGCTCGATTTGGGCTCTCGTACATGGGGCCGGACAACCGTGAGCACACGCCGTATGTCGTGCACCGCGCGTTGCTGGGGGCACTCGAACGATTCGCAGGGATCCTGATCGAGCACGTCGGCGGGGAGTTCCCGTTCTGGCTCGCCCCGGTGCAGGCGAGAGTTCTCCCCGTGGGCGAGTCGCATCGGGGCGCGGCGCGCACGCTGCAGGCGAGGCTGGTCGGCGAGGGCTACCGGGCTGACGTCGACGAGCGAGACGAGACGGTCGGCAAACGCATTCGGGACGCCGAGCTCGAGAAGATCCCGTTCGTACTCGTCTACGGCGACCGCGAGTCGGACGTCGCCCTGGCAGTGCGGGAGCGCGGAGCGGGCCAGTCGACGGTCTCGCTCGACGAGCTCCTCGGAAGATTCACAGAGCTCGCGGCGGAGGCCGATCCATCACCGTAGGGGCGAGATACATCTCGCCTCCGCGTGCGCTGCTAGGCTTCGGCGTCTGCAAGCAGGAGCTCATCGCTTCCTCACCTCCCGGGCTTGACTCGCGGAGGTTCAACCGAGCCGAAGGTTGGATGGAAGAGGAGCCGCTGCGTGCAGCGGTTTTGTCGTTTACAAGGAGGAAGCTGAGAGCTTGATGAAGGGCCTTTGAGACCACGGCGCCGCCGGCCCTCGATGGACCGGGTCGTTCCGCGCAAGCGGGACGAGCGCATCAACGAGGAGATCCGCGTACCACGCGTTCGGCTGGTGGACGAGAACGGTGGGCAGGTGGGGATCACCGCGACGAAGGAGGCGCTGGAGTTCGCGTATGGAAGGGGCCTCGACCTCGTCGAGGTCGCTGCCGGCGCAGATCCGCCCGTCGCACGGGTGATGGACTACTCGAAGTACCGCTACGAGCAGGAGCAGCGCGCGAAGCAGGCCCGCAAGCATCAGCTCCAGATTCACGTCAAGGAGATCAAACTCAGGCCGAAGATCGGAATCCACGACTACGAGACCAAGAAAGGGCACGTCGTGCGCTTTCTCGGCCAGCGGGCCAAGGTCAAGGTCACGATCATGTTCCGGGGGCGCGAGACGCTCCATCCGGAACGGGGTCGAGACCTGCTCATGCGGCTCGCCGAGGATGTGAAAGAGCTCGGCTGGATCGAGCAGCAACCCATCCTCGACGGCCGCAACATGGTCATGGTTCTGGGGCCGAACAAGAACGTGGGAGCGAAGACAAATGCCAAAGATGAAGACCTC
>DASTEM010000031.1:0-9693 GCA_035709545.1 Gaiellaceae bacterium
TCTGGGGAGCCGCCCACGAGCGCGCGGCGGACGAACCGGCGCTCGCGGCACCGGCAAGGGTGGCGAGCAGGAATGCCGCAAGCGGCACGGCAGCGAGGCGGCGCATGCGTTCGGCATCGGCACGCCCGGTCGCGAGCCATATCTATCGAAAGGATGAATTTCGCCGAGCGCCGCTCGGCGCCGTGACTACAGTGGGGACGTGCGTTCGCTCGTACGCGTGCTCGTCGTCGCGTTGGGCGCCTTCGTCGCCGCAGGGTGCGGCGGAGGCTCGAGCGAAACCTCGGCGAAGCCCGCCTCCGCCGCGGCAGGAGCGCCGTCCGGACGCGAGCCAGCACCGGCGATCGCGGGCACGTCTCTCGACGGCGAGCCCATCTCGCTTTCCGATTCCCGAGGTCGAGCTGTGCTCGTCAACGTCTGGTCGTCGTGGTGAAGCACGTGCCAAAGCGAGGCGGTCGCCTACGCAGAGTTCCAGGAAAAGCACTCGGAGGTCGCGTACCTCGGCATCGACGTCGCGGATACGCCTGACGAAGGGAAGGCATTCGTCGAGCGCTACGGCTGGACTTGGCCGTCGATCCAGGACCCGCAACGAGACGCCGCACGCTTACTGGGCGCCGACTACCAGCCGCACTTCATCCTCATAGACGCCGACGGCGGCATCGTCGACACGTGGGAGGGCCGCGGTGACGAAGACATCTGGGCGGCGATGATCGCGAAGCTTCCGTAGGGTTCGTGTTCGTCCGTATGAGCCCGACGACCGAAGCACCTCGTTACCCGGAGACGATCGCCGCGACGTGGCTCGCTGCGCGTCTCGCTGTCGACCCCGCGAAGATCGACCTAATGCGCCGCGGCGGCGAGCTGATCGCTGTACGCGAGCCGGGCTCGATCGAGTGGCGGTACCCAGCCTGGCAGTTCGACTCCGGCAAGCCACGCCGAGGGATCGCACGCGTCGTCATGGCGGCCCGCGAATCGGGGCTCGACGAAGCGCAGCTCTACGACGTTCTCACAGCGCCGCTCGGGCTCCGGGAAAGCGGTCGCAAGCGACTGGTAGATCTGCTGCTCGACGACCGCGTGGACGAGGTCGTCGCAGCCGTCAGGGCGGCCGGCTGAGCGCAACGGATTCGCCCGCTGGCGAGACTAGCTCGCGTCTGCAGCACCACGTTACGGGCGAGATATCTCTCGCCCCTACGACATCGAACCGCTGAGCGTGTCGGGACTTCCGGTGCTTCGTGCGTCCAGCGCGGGAAAGCACCTACGAAGTTAGTCGCCCCAGTCGAAGTCGCGCGGACGCCCAGTCCACAGAGCCTCGTCCAGAGCCGCGCCCTCGACGTTTTCCGCGGTTTCCTCTCCCGGCCACGGCAGCCGTTCAGAGCTGAGCTCGGCGGCAGGCTCCCCGTCCAGCGTCTCCTCGATGCGCGCCTGCTCCTCGCTCTTGAAGAGCGGGTGGTTCTCGAGCTGGTCGCCGTCGAGATAGCGATCGAGCGGCATCTCGCTGTCGAGGCCCGCGTTACGGCCCTTCAGCTCGAGATGCTGGCGAATCGCCTCCGCGAATACGGACTCGGTTTCGGCAGCAGGATGATCTTCGTGATCCGACATGGCTTCCCCGAGGCTCGGGAGTTTACCGCATCACCGGCACAAAACGTCCTGCTAATGAAGCCGAATGGGATGCGGGTTCACGCATGTGCGACGATTACCCCGTGCCGGTTCTCATCTCTGCGGTGCTGGTCTACGTGATCCGGCGCGTCCGACCGGTGACTGTCGCGGTCGCCGTGGTCGAGGCCTGGCGCCGACTGCCACCGGAGCAGCGGCAGCGGCTGCTCGATGCAGCACGGCGAAACGCCCCGCGCGTCGCGTCGTCGATTGCCCGGCGCGGCCGCCTTCGGCCGTAGCCGGCTCCGGTCTCAGCTCGCCCGGAAGCCGAGCGCTTCGCGCACGATCCGGTCCTGCTCGCGATTGTGCAAGCCCGGATAACCCTCGCTCGGGCTCGCCCGCCAGGTCCGGCCGACGTACTGAACCGTGACCGCGTAACGAGCGTTCGCGGCGGCTTCCTCGAGACGGTGACGCAACGAGCGCCAGGCGCCCATGTTCTGCGGCTCCTCCTGCGCCCAGACGATCTCGCGCAGCTCCGGGTACGAGGCGACGAGCGCCGCAACCGCTTCGAGGGGGAACGGATAGAGCTGCTCGATGCGCGCAACTGCGACCGTTGGCGAAAGCCCGTGGACCTCGTGGCCGACGATGTCGTAGTACATCTTCCCGCTGCACAAGACGAGGCGCGCGGCCGTGCTGTGGTCAGCAGCGGAGTCGTCGAGCACGGGCTGGAACGCGTGCATGGTCAGATCCTCGAGAGTCGACGCTGCCTGTCGCAGGCGCAACAGGCCCTTGGGAGTCATGACGACGAGGGGTCGCGCGGCAGCGTCCAGGGCCTGCCGCCGAAGAAGGTGGAAGAACTGCCCCGCGGTCGTGGGGTTGACGACGCGGATGTTGTCCTGTGCGGCCTGCTGCAGAAAGCGCTCGAGCCGGGCACTCGAATGCTCCGGCCCGTTTCCTTCGTAGCCGTGCGGAAGCAGAAGTGTCAGCCGCGACGTCTGCCCCCATTTCGAGCGGCCCGACACGATGAACTGGTCGACAACGATCTGGGCCCCGTTCACGAAGTCCCCGAACTGCGCCTCCCACACGACGAGCGCGTCCGGCGCGGCAATCGAATAGCCGTGCTCGAAACCGAGCGCCGCGTACTCAGAGAGCGGCGAGTTGTAGATCTCGAACGAGGCGGCCGCAGTAGGCAGCTCCTGAAGCGGAGTCGACGTCTCACCTGTGCGCAGATCGTGGAGAACTGCGTGACGGTGCGAGAAGGTGCCGCGCTCCGTGTCCTGGCCGGATAGACGGATGGGAATCCCCTCCTCGAGCAAAGAGGCGAATGCAAGTGCCTCGGCATGGCCCCAGTCGATCCCGCCCTCCCGCATTGCCTCGCGGCGACGCTCTAGCTGCCGCGCGAGCTTCGGGTTCACCTCGAAGCCATCTCGGACGCGAAGGAGCTGCTCGTTCAGCTCGAGCAGGCGATCGGCAGAGACGGCCGTGACCACCTGCGCCCCCGTATCCGTACGTGTTCGTGGCTCGACCGGCGGCTCGGGCTCGGAGAACGACGCGCGCAGCTCGTCGTGGATCTCGCGCAGCCGCTGGAGCGTCGGCTCGAGCAGCGCACCGACCGTCTCCTCGGCAACGACGCCCTCACCGACAAGGCGCGCCGCATACAGCTCCCGCACTGGCCTGAGCTCCTCGATGCGCTCTGCCTGCAGCGGTTGCGTATACGCGGCCTCGTCCTGCTCGTTGTGACCGAAGCGGCGGTATCCCACGAGGTCGATGACGACGTCGTGACCAAACTCGGCGCGATATGCGAGAGCCAATCTGATCGCAGACAGCGCCGCCTCCGGATCGTCGGCGTTCACGTGGATGATCGGTACGTCGAATCCCTTCGCGAGATCGCTCGAGTACCGCGTGGAACGCCCTTCCGCCGGCACCGTCGTGAACCCGATCTGGTTGTTGGCGATGACATGCAGCGTGCCGCCCGTCGAATACCCGTCGAGCGAGTGGAAGTTGAACGTCTCGGCGACGACCCCCTGTCCGGCGAAGGACGCGTCGCCGTGAATGAGAATCGGGAGCGCGACCGTCGGGTCGTGAACGCCGGCGCCGCGCGAGCGATCGGTCTGCTCGGCACGCGCCAGCCCCTCGACGACAGGATCGACCGCCTCCAGGTGGCTCGGATTCGCGGCGAGCGTGATCTGAACCTCGCCTGCCCTCGTCGTGCGTGTCTCGGATGCGGCGAGGTGGTACTTCACGTCGCCGGTGCCCCCTTCCGGATCACTCACCAGCGCGTCGACGCTCCGCTCGCCTTCGAACTCACGAAGAAGCTCGCTATACGACCTTCCGACCGTATGTGCGAGGACGTTGAGCCGCCCCCGATGCGCAATGCCGATGAACACTTCGTGCGCGCCTCCCTCGGCCGCCAGCTCGATGGCCTCGTCGAGCATCGGCACGAGAGCGTCGAGACCCTCGATGGAGAACTGCTTCTGGCCGATGAACGCGCGCCGCAGGTACGTCTCGAAAGCCTCGACCTGCGCGAGACGTTCGAGCAGGGCTCGACGCTCGTCCGGCTCGATCCGCTTTCGGAAGCGTCCGGTCTCGATCGCCTGGCGGAGCCAGACGCGCTCGGCGTGGTCGGAGATGTGCTCGATCTCATATGCGATCGAGCCCGTGTAGACCTCTCTGAGCGCGGGGAGCGCTTCGAGCAGCGTCTCGCCGGGCACGGAGAGTCGAAGCAGGCGCGACGGTATCCGCGCCTGGAGCTCAGGCGTCAGCGGTGGCTGGAGCTGCGTCTCGTCGAGCGCGGGGTCGCCCATCGGCTCGGAGCCGAGCGGGTCGAGACGAGCGTTGAGATGGCCATGCATCCGATACGCCTTGACGAGCGACATCGCCGCGGCGACTCCGGCCAGGAGCTCCACATCTTGTGGCCTCGCGGGCTCGCTGGGCTCCTGGCGCGAGCGTGCCAGGACGGCCGCGCGCGGATCTTCCGGTGACGGCGCGGCGCCGTCCGCAGCTGCAGCGTGGGACGGAGGAGCGCTTGGCGCTCCATTTCCACCATCCGCTGCCCGGCGACCGACAAGCCGCGCCAGGCCCGGAAGTGTCGCGAGCACACGCTCGTCCGCAGCCTCGAAGAACGCACGCCAGGCCGGATCGACTCCCGCGGGGTTGTCGAGGTACTGCTCGAGCAGCTGACCGACGTAGCCGGTATTCAGACCGGACGGCTCGGAGGGGGGCGGCACGGCTAGAACAAGGAGTTGTCCGTCGCGATCGCGATCACCATGCCGAAGAAGAACGCGAGTGTCGACACGGCGACGGCAACCGCCGCGAGCGTGCGATACGCCTGGGTCATTCGCACAGCGACGAGCGCCACGAGGATCGCGGCGGGAGCCAGCAAGCCCGGAGAACGCGCGAGCGCCACTCCGGACAGCGCAAGTGAGAACGCGCAGAGGAATCCTGCGACCCGGTCAGCGCTGAAACTCGCCGCGGCTTCCATCAGACCGCCCGCACTCGACCGACCCGCGCAAACCGCCGCGGAGGTCGGTTCGGGCGAGTCCACGGCCGACTCGATCGCCTGCGGCGCCAGTCGTCCCAACCACACGAAGTAAGCGGGGCAAGCACTCCCACTTCGTCACCGCCGCCGATCGGTCGCGGCTCGGCGCGAAGTGCCCACCAGATGACGATGCCGAGATAGACGAGCGGGAGCTTGAGGACGACGAGCATGAAGACGGCTTCCCAGACAGACACGGACACGTCGTCGAGCAGTCTAGCCGCGAGATCCGCCTGTCGAGGCGAGGCGGGTCCTTACACAAGCCTCACACCCGAATCGCTAGGGTGCTTGAGCTTTCCAGCCTCTCCCGTCGATCCGCCGCCTCCAAGGAGACCCTGTGAGACGTATCGCTCGCCTCGTCGTAGCTCTGTTCGCCCTCGGGGCACTTGCCGCTCCAGCGGCGCTCGCAGCCGAGCGGATGTGGATCGGCTTCCACGATGATCCGAGCTTCCGCTGGGTCGGCGATCGCGCCGTGCGCATCGAGGGTTCGAGTCGCACGAACTCGACGATCATGCGCCTGCTCGTCCAGTGGAATCTTGCGGCCAAGACACGGCCGACCAATGCTTCTGACCCGTTCGATCCTGCCTACACCCTGGACGACATCGACGAAGCGCTCCGGGCCGCTCAAGAGACAGATCAAGAGGTGATCCTCACGCTCTCCGGAACGCCGTCGTGGGCAAACGGAGGCAAGGCTCCGAACGTGATGCCCACGAAAGTCGCCGACTTCACCGCCTTCGCCCGCGCGATCGCCTCTCGTTACTCCGGGCGGAACATGGGATACCCCTTCGTCCGCTTCTACTCGATCTGGAACGAGCCGAATCTGCAGACCTTTCTCACTCCGCAATTCAACGCCGCTGGAAAGTCAGTCGCGCCCGCCAACTACGCGAAACTCGCGGCCGCCGCGTACGCGGGAATCAAGGCCGGGAGCCCGCGAGCGCAGGTTGCGATCGGAGAGACGTCTGCGCGAGGGAGCGACAGGCCGACGGGAGTACGCCCCACGCACTCGCCGGGCAAGTTCGCGGAGCTCGTCGCGACGGCGAATCCGAGGCTGAAGTTCGACGCGTGGTCACATCATCCGTACCCGTCGGTACCGAGCTCGCCTCCTTCACAGATCGTAAGGTGGCCGAACGTCTCGCTGACGTCTCTCCCCCGCCTCGACGACAGTCTCAAGAAGTGGTTCAAGCGCAGGTCGGTGCCGATCTGGGTGACCGAGTACGGGCACCAGACGAAGCCCCCTGACTCGCTGGGCGTCTCGTATGCGACGCAGGCCGCCTACATCCAGCAGTCGATCTCGATGGCGACGAGCATGCCGTTCGTCACTATGTTCATCTGGTTCGTCTACCAGGACGACCAGGGGCAGCCCTGGGAGTCCGGCGTCTACACGGAAGGCGGCGCGGCGAAGGGCACGTCACCAGCGAGGTTCGCAGCAAGCGCACGTCCCCTTGACGCGAGAAACAGCGTCCTAAGCCTGCGCGGAGGAACAGTCACGCCACTCGTGAACGTCTACACGCGCCGCTACTGCGCAACAGACACGCCGGGAACATTGATCGGTATGACGTGGCGGGTCTTCAGGGGCGGCCGGCTGATCAAAGTCGGACAGCAGACGTCAGCTCTGCGCGCCGACTGCACGATCAATGCCCGGCTGCAGTTCACGGTCGTCAAGGGTCAGACCTACCTCGCGACGTTCGCGCTCAACGACATCAGCGGAGTCGTGCTCAACCGTCGCTTGACGATTCGCGGCACTTAACCGTCCCAGCGCAGTACCTGCATTCCCTCCCACCAGTGAGGAAAGCCACGATCCTTGCCCTCGATCGTGAGGATCCGACGGGCGCGAGGCTGCTCCGCCAGATAGTCGTCCATCGCACGCTCCACCTGCTCCCAATCGGTGTCGTCGACGATGACGAGCGCACCCGGCGCCAGTAAGCCCTCTGCCACTCGAAGGCCATCGAGTTGGGCTTCGTACGTGTGCGACGCGTCGTAGTACCAGACGCCTGCGCGCACGTCTAGCAGCGCGCCTGACGGGACGAGGTCGAAAACGTCGCCGACGAGGAGCTCCGCTCGCGGGAGTCCGAACGCCGAGAGGTTCCGCTCGACGCCGTCGAGTGTGGCATCTCGGAACTCGAAGCCGTCGATGCCGACGAATCGCCGGCGCTCGTTGCCCAGCATTGCAGCGACGAGGCTGGCGCCGTGAAAGACGCCCACCTCGACGTAGGCCTCCCCCTCCCCAAGGCACGATGCCGCCAGGTTGAGAAGGGCAAGGTTGTTCTCTTTCGCAAGGTTCTCGACTTCATTGACGATCCGAGCGAATCGTCGATCTCGTGGGTGCTCCGATCGTGGGAAGTCATCGAAGAGGCCAGGGAGCTCGCGCAGGAAGCGTTCGGAGTCCATCGCGGGAGAATTGCAGACTGACTCTGGAGGGTGAGGGCCGGAGATCGGGTAGCGTCCGGCGTGATGCCCGCGGGCGCGCCGGGACACGCTCCTCGGATTCGGAAAGCGTTGGCCGTGTGAACCGCGAGGCTGCCTTCGCGAAGTTGAGCTCGTCGACGATGCAGCCCTTCTGGACGATGACCGCTATTCGTGCCGGCTATTGGCTCGCGGCGATCGTCGCAGTCCTGTGGGCGCCGTTCCAGCGCAACATCCCGCACTTCCCATCGGACGGGTCACACCTGAGCCTCGTCTTCAACGTGTTCGCGCAATGGGATTCTGGCTGGTTCATCCGCATCGCCGACCACGGGTACGACGTGGAGCAGAGCGCCTCGTTCTTTCCGCTCTACCCACTGCTGGTGAAGGGACTGGCCGAGGTACTCCGCTCGACTGTTATCGCAGGAGTCCTCATCTCGATAGTTGCCGCCGGTGTCGCGGCCATCGCCGTCTTCAAGATCGCACAGCGCCTCGTCGGCACGACCGTCGCCTCGGACAGTGTGCTCTTTCTCGCGCTCTTCCCCTTCACGTTCGTCTTCACCGCCGTCTACTCGGACGCGCTGTTTCTCGCGCTTGCGAGCTGGTCCCTGCTCGCCGCACATCGTCAGCAAGCAATCGCAGCCTCGCTCCTCGGAGGGCTCGCGGTGGCCACGCGACCGATGGGACTGGCGCTGTTGCCGGCGCTCCTGGTGCTCTTGTGGCCCAAGGAGCGATCGCTTCGGTCGATCGTGCGACCGTTGTCCCTGGTGCTCCTTCCAACCGCTCTCGGAGCCTATGCGCTGTACCTCCACTTCCACTTCGGCGACGCAGGAGCCTTCTACCACTCCCAGAACGTCTTCTGGCTCCGGGATACACCTCCGCTCGGGCCGCTCCAGGGAGCCTGGGACGCACTTCGCACCGCCAAGGAGGGGGCGGCCGAGCTTGTGCTGCATTTGCCGTCCGACAACGGGTACCCGGCAGGCTTCGAGGCATCTCAGCAGCGCGGCGCATGGAACCTCCTGCAGGGGCTGCTTCTCGTCTCTGCCGGAGGTCTCACCTGGGTGGTCTGGAAGCGCCTGGGAGCAGCACTCGGCCTCTACTCGGCAGCGGTCATCGCCGTCGCCCTGAGCACACCCGCGGCGGTAACGCCACTCGTGAGCTTCCCCCGTTTCCTGATCGCCGACTTTCCGTTGTTCATCGCGCTGGCCGCCCTTGCGGCACCGCGTCCGAGGCTACGACTCGGCGTCATCATCGGTTTCGCTGCGATCGGTGGGATGGCGGCCGTCGGGTTCTCTCGTGGCATCTGGATCGCCTGATGGAACAGCTCAGTCATAGCCCGCTCGTCAGAGGATCGAGTGAGCGACGTAGGTTCCGCGGCTTCACCCGCCCGCTTCGAGCGGTGGCCTCAGCAGCCGCACTTGCGTTGAGCACCGGAATCGTCGCGTCCGGCGCCGCGAGCACTGCTCTCGGGCCGTTCCCCGGGGTCACCTTCGCCGACGAGACAAAGCGCCTCGTGATCACCTCACGCGCGTATCGGATCACGCTCGGTAAGCGCAACGGGCAGATACTCGACCTCGTCGACCGTAGCGCCGGCGCTCGCCTCGTGCAGGGAACGAAGGGCTGCCTGTGGCGCGTGGAGGCGCGGGCCCGGCCGTCGCTCAACGACGCCTGCTCGTTCAAGCCACGCGGCGCCCGACGCTTCTCCTACGAGTGGAATCCTGCGTCAGCGATCCTCACGTTGAACTATCGAGACCCCGTGCTCGGCTACGCCACGGTCACGCTCCGCGCTCGCGCAGCGTTCTTCGATCTGCAGATGACCGTCACGAACCGCGGCTCGGTGCTGACGCATGTCTCCCTTCCAGGGGAGTTGCTCGGAGACGTGGGTAGTGTCGAGGCGGGGTACGCACCGAACGTCCTGCCCGGCGTGCGGCTGAACCCCGGCTTCTTCACGAAGGTGGGGAACAACGTCCACATCTACCCGTCCCGTTGGGCTTTCGCCGATTACCTCGCCCTCGAGGCCGGAGGAGGAAGTCTGTCGCTGTACTCCATCAACTCCGGCCCGATCCACCCGGTCGCGCTCGGCTTCCTCCGACATCCCTCTGGAGGGCGTTGCTCGGGCCCCTCCTGATGCATCGGTCACCAGTTTCAGACGTGGATCGCTCCACGCGAGA
>DASTEM010000032.1:0-2545 GCA_035709545.1 Gaiellaceae bacterium
CGCCAGCCGCTCGGGCGCGTGCAGCACGATCGCAACGGCCGTCACGCCGACGATTGCGCCTGCGACCTGCCTCACGGCCTGCGCATGCGTGCGGAGGACACGCATACCCGACGTGAGCCGCTGACTCCCGATCGCGATCGCGAGCAGAGGGATCGCGTGGCCAGCCGCGTACGCACCGGTCACGAGGACGATCCGGAACGTCACCTCGCCGCTCGCTGCGAGCGCCGTCACGGCCGCAAGCACGGGGCCCGCACATGGGACCATTACCAGGCCGACGCTCAGCCCGACGAGGATTCCGTTCGACTCAGGCGAGACGCGACGCCGGGTGAGAAAGAGGAACGGGCGCTCGAGCGCCCAGGCGACGCGTTGCGACAAGAGGCTCGCGCCGAGGACGAACAGCATTGCGATTGCCAGGTTTCGGAGCACGTCCTGAGGGAGTCCGAGCGCGCTCAAGAGCGCTGCCCCGGCGAGCGTGAACGTCGTGAAGGAGACGACAAGTCCGGCGATGATCGCGAACGGTCGCCAGCGACCCGTGCCCGTCGCGCTTCCGGCGAGCAGGATCGGGAGAACTGGGAGGACGCAGGGAGAAAACGCGGTGATGAGGCCGGCCAGGAATGCGATCCCGAGGAGAACGAGCACGGGTCGAAGGGTAGGTCGCGTTCTCTTACGGAGTCATGAAATCCGCCGCTCGGGCGCGCGGTAGGCTCCGCAGCCATGGAGAGCCTTCTGACTCTCGACGACGCCGAGCGGTTGGCCGAAGCTGCGATCGAGCCCGGTGCCTGGAGCTACATCCACGGCGGTGCCGGAGACGAGCGCACGCTGCGCTGGAATCGCGAGGCGTTCTCGCACTTTCGACTGCGCCCCCGCGTGCTTGTCGACGTCTCCGCCGTGACGACCGAGACGACTGTTCTCGGGTCGCCGGTGTCCATGCCCGTCCTCGTCGCGCCGATGGCCTTCCAGCAGATCGCGCACGAGGAAGGGGAGGTCGCGATGGCTCGCGGAGCCGCGGCTGCGAGGACGCTGATGTGTCTCTCGACAGTCGCCACGGCGTCGATTGCCGACATCGCCGCGGCTGCTCCGGGGTCCCCTCGCTGGCTCCAGATCTACGTCTTCCAGGACCGTGGGGTGTCAGACCAGATAATCGAGCAGGCGCTCGAGGCCGGATTCTCGGCGCTCGTCCTCACCGCCGATCTGCCCGTCTACGGGATTCGGCACGGGGAGATCCGCTCAGGGTTCGAAGCTCCCGAGGACGATGTTCCGGCGCTCGTGGTCGCGCGGGAGAGGGGCGGAGGCCGCGATGAGCATCACTCGCTCCAGCTGCTCGAGTCCGGGCTCGAATGGGACTACGTGACCGAGCTCTGCGAAAGGTGGAAGGTTCCCGTGCTCGTGAAAGGGCTCGTGACCGCGGAGGACGCGATTCTCGCCTGCGAGCACGGCGCGGCGGGTGTCGTCGTCTCCAACCACGGCGGCCGTCAGCTCGACGGCGCGATCGCCTCGCTCGAAGCGCTTCCGGAAGTCGTCGAGGCTGTCGGCGACCGGGCCGAGGTCTATGTCGACGGCGGCGTGCGCTGCGGCTCCGACGTCGCAATGGCGCTTGCGCTCGGCGCGCGGGCGGTTCTGGTCGGACGTCCCGCGATGTACGGCCTGGCCTTCGGAGGCGCGAGGGGCGTCGAACAGGTCCTCGGGATCCTCCGCGAGGAAACCGAGAACGCGCTCGCTCTCCTGGGCTGCCGGTCGCCGGCCGAGGTAACCCGCACGCACGTGTCGCGGCGGTGAGCACCCTGGGCATCGCCGAGCTCACGCGAAACGCGGTCCACGTCCTCCCGGCCGGAGCCCTCGAGGCGAAGCTCGCGCTCGGTCGCCCTCTCCGCGTAAAGCTCGGGATCGACGTGACGTCGCCCGATGTCCACGTCGGCCGCGGCATCCCGCTGCAGCGCATGCGTGCCTTTCAGGACGAGGGTCACGTCGGCGTCTTCATCATCGGCGACTACACGACGCGCATCGGAGATCCGTCGGGCCGCTCGGCCGAGCGGCCGATCCTGACCGACGCCGAGATCGACCGCAATGCTCAGACTTACGTCGAGCAGGCGTACCAGATCGTGATTCCCGAGCAGACCGAGGTCCGCTTCAACAGCGAGTGGCTCGCGGGACTGAGCTTCGCTGATGTGATCCAGCTCACCAGGATGATGACCGTCGCGCAGATGCTCGAACGCGACGACTTCGCTGATCGGTACGCGGCGGAGCAGCCGATCTCCGTCTCGGAGCTGCTCTATCCGCTGATGCAGGCGTACGACTCGGTTGCCGTCGAGGCGGACATCGAGCTCGGGGGCACGGATCAGCTCTACAACCTGCTCGCAGGGCGCGAAGTAATGCAGGCGAAAGGACTCGAGCCGCAGGTCGTCCTCACGACACCGCTCCTCCGGTCGTGGGACGGCGAGAAGATGAGCTCGAGCGTCGGCAACAACATCCCGCTCACCGCCATGCCGGAAGAGCAGTTCGGACGGACGATGAGGATCTCGGACGAACTTCTCCCCGAGTGGTATCG
>DASTEM010000033.1:0-2054 GCA_035709545.1 Gaiellaceae bacterium
GTACGACCAGCCCGTTCCGTCTCCGAGCTTCGGTACGCGGACCTCCACAAGCATCTCGTCGGGCGCGAGCGCCGTCTGAAAGACGCCGGTGAAGAACTCGCGGGCGGCAATCGTGCGCTCGCCGCTCGGGCCGCGGGCGACGAGCTCGGCGTCGAGCGCGAGCACGACAGTCGGGAGGTCGGAGGCGGGATCGCCGTGCGCGATCGAGCCGCCGATCGTCCCTCGATGACGCACCTGTGGATCGCCGACCTGGCCGGCCGTGTGAGAGACGATCGGACACTGCGCCTGGAGAAGCACTGACGACGCGACGTCACGGTGCCTCGTGAGCGCTCCGATCGCGATCTGACCGTCGCTCTCGCGAACGTACGAGAGCTCGGCGATCCGGCCAACGTCCACGAGGAGCGCCGGCCGGGCGATCCGGAGCTTCATCGCCGGCAGGAGCGAATGCCCACCTGCGAGCAGCTTCGCGTCCTCCCGCTCGCCGAGGAGCGCGATCGCGTGCTCGGCGCTCTCGGCGACTTCGTAGTCGAACGCCGCGGGGATCACGACCTCACCTCCTCGATCGCACGCCACACTCGTTCGGGCGTCGCAGGGATCTGAACGTCCGTGACACCGAGGTGGGAGAGGGCGTCGATGATCGCGTTGACGACGGCCGGTGCCGCCGCGATCGTCCCCGTCTCCCCCACGCCCTTCACGCCGAGCGGGTTGTCCGCGTGGGTCTCGATTCGGTCCGTCTCGTACGACGGCAGCTCGGCCGCCGACGGCACGAGGTAGGTCGTCATGGTGGTCGTCTGGAGGTTGCCCTCCTCGTCGTAGACGCCTTCCTCGTAGAGCGCGGCAGCGATTCCCTGCGTAACCCCGCCGTGCACCTGCCCGTCGATGATCTGGGGATTCACGGGGTTGCCGACGTCGTCGACTGCGACGTAGCGGACGAGCCGCGTGTCGCCCGTCTCGGTGTCCACCTCCACGACGGCCGCGTGCGCCCCGCCGGGCCACGAGAAGTTCGCCGGGTCGTATGTGGCCGTCTCCTCCAGGCCCGGCTCCATGCCGTCCGGCAGGTTGTGCGCCGCAAACGCGGCGAAGGCGGCGTCCTTGATACCCATCGACCGGTCCGGTGAGCCCTTCACGCTGAACGTCCCGTTTGCGAACTCGAGGTCGTCCTCGGACACCTCGAGCTGGTGGGCGACGATCTTCTGCGCCTTGGCGATCACCTTCTGGCTCGCGTGGTAGAGGGCAACCCCGCCGACTGCGAGCGAGCGGCTCCCGTAGGTGTCCAAGCCCTGCTGAGACACCGCGGTGTCACCGTGCAGCACCTCGACATCGTCGACAGCGACGCCCAGCTGGTCGGCGACGATCTGTGCCCAGGTCGTCTCGTGGCTCTGTCCATGCGGCGAGGTACCCGTCACGACCTGCACCGAGCCGAGCGGCTGGAAGCGGATCGTCGCCGAGTCCCAACCTCCCGCGACGTAGCGGATTGCCCCGAGGATGCGCGAAGGAGCGAGCCCGCACATCTCGTTGTACGTGGAGAAGCCGACCCCGATCTGCGTTGCATCTCCACGCGCCCGCCGGCCCTTCTGGTCCTCTCGGATCGCGTCCAGGTCGAGCAGATCGAGGAGGCGGTCGAGCGCTGCCTCGTAGTCACCGGCGTCGATCGTCAGCCCCGACGCCATGGTGTGCGGAAACTCCTTCACGAAGTTCTTGCGACGAAGCTCCACGGGATCCATGCCGAGCTCGGCGGCGAGCGCGTCCATGGTCCGTTCGATGACGTACGTCGCCTCCGGTCGGCCAGCGCCGCGGTAGGCGTCAGTCGGCGTTGTGTTCGTGAAGACGCCGGTGAAGGTGACGCTGTAGTTGGGGATCTCGTATGGCCCCGAGTAGATCCACGCGCCAAGCAGCGGAATCCCCGGCGTGACGAGCTGCAGGTACGCGCCCATCGCGCACTTGGCCTCCGACTTGACGGCGGTGATCGTCCCGTCCTTGGTCGCAGCGAAGGTGAACTCGTGGACGACATCGCGTCCGTGGATCGTCGCTTGGTAGTTCTCCGCTCGCTCTTC
>DASTEM010000034.1:0-5051 GCA_035709545.1 Gaiellaceae bacterium
ATCGAGCTCTTACCCAAAACCGAGCTTCGCATGCTTTCGTATGTAGCTCCAGTCGCCAGAGAAAGGGGCCACCGACATGACCAAGCCTGACCCGGCGACCGCCGGTCCGACCCCGCAGGAAGCCCAGGTTCAGCTCGAGCAGGCGCTGTTCGAGATCCGGCGGATCATCGCGGGGCAGGACGCGATGCTCGAACGAGTGCTCGTCTGCCTCCTTGCGCAGGGGCATCTGTTGATCGAAGGCGTGCCGGGGCTCGCGAAGACGCTGACGATCAAGACGACGGCGGGAGTTCTCGGCGGCACGTTCGCTCGCGTGCAGTTCACGCCAGACCTCGGTCCCTCCGATCTCGTCGGCACGCGGATCTACCGGGCCGGCGACGGCACGTTCGACACCGAGCTCGGGCCGGTGTTCTGCAACTTCCTCCTCGCTGACGAGATCAACCGCGCTCCGGCGAAGGTCCAGTCTGCGCTCCTCGAGGTGATGCAGGAGCACCAGGTGACGATCGGCCACGAGACACACGCGGTGCCTGACCCGTTCCTCGTGATGGCGACCCAGAACCCGATCGAATCCGAAGGGACGTATCCGCTGCCAGAGGCCCAGATCGACCGGTTCATGCTGAAGGTGCTGATCGGCTATCCGGCGCACGATGAGGAGCTGACGGTGGTGCAGCGCCAGCTCGTCGATCCACCCGAGCTGCGCCAGGCGCTCTCGCTCGACGATCTGAAAGCGCTGCAGCGCGCGGTCGGCGAGATCTATGTCGACCCGTCGCTCGTGAGCTACGCCGTCGACATCGCCACTGTGACCCGCGAGCCGGCCGCGCACGGCCTCACCGATCTGGCGGGCTACATCTCGTTCGGCGCCAGTCCGCGCGGTCCGATCAGCCTCGTGCAGGGGGCGCGGGCGCTCGCGCTGATTCGCGGGCGCGAGTACGCCCTCGTGGAGGATCTTCAGGCACTCGCGCGAGACGCGCTCAGGCATCGCCTCGTGCTCTCGTACCAGGCGCTCGCCGAGGATATGAGCCCCGACGCGATCCTCGACCAGGTGCTCGCCGTCGTGCATGTTCCGCAGCTCGACCTGGCGCGTGTGAGCGCTGCGTGAACGCTCGCCTCTGGCTCGCGTTGGCGGAACCCGGCCCATGAGAAGCGCGAGCGCGCTGCTCTCACGTCCGACCCCGGCTCGTCCGGGGCCGGGGCCGATGGCCGAGGGTCTTCTGCGCGCGCTCGACATCTCTATCGGGAGGAGGGTGGAGGGGCTTCTGGCCGGGGACTTCCGCTCGAATCTTCTCGGCAGTGGCACAGAGCTCGCAATGGTGCGTCCGTACGCTCCGGGAGACGACGTTCGGCGGATCGACTGGAACGTCACGGCCCGCACGGGTGAGCCGCACGTCCGCGTCGATCTGGCGGAGCGCGTGCTCGTCACCTGGCTCGCTCTCGACGACTCGGCCTCGATGCAGTTCGGAACCGCGGATCGCCGCAAGGCGGACGTCGCCGAGGGAGTCGCCGTCGCGATCGGGCATCTCGCAACGCGCCGCGGCAACCGCTTGGGTGTCGTGACGTTCGGCGGCACGACGTCACAGGTCTTGCCGCCGCGGCAGGGTCGAGCCGGTCTCGTGGGACTGCTCACTGCGTTGCGGGCCGAGTCTCCCGGCGGCGCAGCGAGCGCGGCTTCGCTCGGAGGCGCACTCGCGAGCACCGGCGCGCTGGCCCGTCAGAAGTCGCTAGTGGTCGTGGTCTCGGACTTTCGCGGGCCTCAGGACTGGCGGCGCCCGCTCCTCGAGCTTGCCGGCCGCCACGATGTCGTCGCGGTCGAGATCCGAGACCCCCGGGAGCAGGAGCTCACGAACGTCGGCCTGCTCTGGCTCGTCGATCCCGAGACGGGGCGACAGCTCCGCGTCGACACGCGAAGCCAACGTCTGCGCGAGCGTTTTGCAATGGCCGCAGCGGCCGAGCGAGCAGGGGTGGCACGGACATTCAGCTCCGTCGGGGTTCGGCACGTCGTTCTCTCCACCTCGGGCGACTGGCTTCGCGCGCTGGTCGTCTTCCTGCGCCGGAGCCGCAGATGAGCTTCACGTGGCCACTCGCGCTGGCCGCGCTCGCTGCGCTGCCGCTTCTCATCGCGCTGTACCTCGATCTGGAGAAGCGGCGAATCGCCTCCCAGGCGACGTTCTCGAACCCTGAGCTCATTCCAAACGTGATCGACCGCGTTCCCGGGCGGATCCGCCATCTGCCGCCCGCTCTGATGCTGGTGGCGCTGATCGTGCTTGTCGTCGGCGTCGCCCGGCCGCACGCCATGGTCAGCGTCCCACGAGAAGAGGCGACGATTATTCTCGCGATCGACGTCTCGCGCTCGATGAAGGCCAAGGACGTCGAGCCCACGAGGCTCGACGCCGCGCGTGCGGCCGCGAAGGCGTTCCTGGCTGAGGTACCCGAGAAGTTTCGGGTCGGCGTGGTCTCGTTCGCGACGCGCGCGGCCGTGGGTGTAGCGCCGACGGAGGATCGAAGCCTCGTCGCGGCCGCTCTTGACTCGTTGACCCCCGGTGAGGGCACTGCGATCGGAGATGCCGTCGCACTCTCGGTGCAGGTAGGACGTACGCGCGCTCAGCCCGACGAGCCGCTGTCGCCTAGAGCGGTCGTGCTCATATCCGACGGTGCGAGAGACGGAGGTCGCGTCGACCCGGCCGACGCCGCACAGACGGCGAAGAAGCAGAACGTGCCGGTGTACTCGGTTCTCATCGGAACACCCGGCGGCGTCATCGAGGAGACGCTGACGGGTGGGCTGCGTCGGATCATCCGCGTGCCCCCGAACTCGCAGACGCTCGAACGGATGGCCGCGGCCACGGGAGGGGCGTTCTTCGCCGCCGCTGACACCGAGGAGCTCAGCCGCGTCTACGAGGATCTCGGATCTCGGCTGGGCACACGGGAGGAGTCTCGCGAGATCACCGATGTCTTCGCGGCGATGGCGGTTGCGCTCTTACTCGTCGCAGGCACCATCTCGGCCATGTTCTTTCGGCGGGTGCCGTGAAGCCCGTTCGCTTGGTTGCGCTGCTGGTCGTTCTCGCAGGCGCGCTCGCAGTGGCCTCACCCGCGGGAGGCGCCAACGAGTGCGACGGCCTGATGGTCTGCATCCCCGTCGAGGGGCCGTGGGTCGTCGTACCGACATCCGGGGCACTGCCTCGTCCGCAGGTGGAGTACCAGCTCACGTGTCCGCGCGGGCATGTGGTCGGCGGGCTCGACGCGCGACTCAGCGACCGCGCAGTCGATGTCGCCTTCCTCGGCACCCTCGGGAGCCCGGTCAATCCGGGGATCAGCACCTCGCGCTCGGTCGTGTTCGTCGCCACGTACGTCGGCGCATCGGCGCGGGCTCCGACGTTCAAGCCTTTCATTGGCTGCATGCCGGCTGCAGGAGGCGGGAGCCGGGTCCCGACGTCGGCGACAGCCTTCAGACCAGGAAAGCCGACGATCAGGCGCGTGCGAACGGTTCGTGTTCGACCGGGTGAGACCACGGTGACGCAGCGCTGCGTGTCGTCCGAGCGACTGGTCGGCGCGTCGCATGCGCTCGCCTTCGCGACGCGCACGCCTCCGAGCGTGAGCCTCGTCGGCGGTCTCTCGTCGAGCCAGTCTGTCCGTGGCCGCGAGGTCGTCGTGCAGGTGCGCGCCGATGCCGAGCTCGCGGGCGTGCGTGCAGTCGTCCAAGTGCACGCCGTGTGCGCGGTGACAGCATGAGCTTCCAGAGCCCGTGGCTGCTTCTCGGATTGGTGCTGCTCGCGGTCGCCGTCGGCATCTGGACGCTCGCCGAGCGCCGGCGCATGCGCTACGCCGTGCGGTACACGAACGTCGACGTTCTCGCGTCACTCGAGTCAGGACGATCCTGGTTGAGGCTGGTAGCGCCTGCACTCTTCCTCCTTGCGCTCGCAGCGCTCCTCGTCTCGCTGGCGCGACCGCAAGTGGAGCGCATGCTGCTGAAGGACCGTGCGACCGTCATTCTCGTCGTCGACACGTCTCGCTCCATGCAGGCCGAGGACGTCAAGCCGACGAGGCTCGGGGCGGCGCAGGACGCGCTCCGCACGTTCCTCGACCAGGCGCCGGACGGGCTGCGGCTGGGTCTCGTGGTCTTCGCCGGCGAGGCGCAGGTCGCAACCCCGCCCACCCGTGACCACGAGCTCGTCAAGACTGCCGTCGACGAGATCGACAACTTCCTCGTCTTCGGGGGCACGGCGATCGGTGACGCTCTTCAGACCGCCGTCGAGCTCGGACAGCGTGCGACGGGCGAGCCACCGCCCTCGGAAGGTCAGATCGCGGCTGGCCAGTCGAGGCTCGCTCGCACGCTGGCGCAGGCAGCAGGGTGTGCGGAGAAGAGCCCGGTGTCGATCCTGTTCCTCTCCGACGGTGCGCAGACGCGCGGTGTCCTGCAGCCGCTCGAGGGCGCAGCGCTCGCCAAGGAAGCCTGTTTCCCGGTGAACACCATTGCGCTCGGCACACCGGGCGGCGTGATCGAGCGCGGCCAGTCCGGATTCGGCTTCCCGCCGGGCCAGAGCGGCCAGCTCATCCCCGTGCCGCCCGATCCGGACACGTTGCGCGCGATCGCCGAGACGACCGGCGGCCAGTTCTCGGAGGCGCGCACCGCGGACGCGCTGAAGTCGGCGTACGCGAACCTCGGCTCACGCCTCGGCCGTGAGCCCGGAAAGAGCGAGGTCACGTTCCTGTTCGTAGCGATCGCCGCCGGCCTCCTGCTCGTCGCGGGAGTCCTGTCGGCGGTGGTCTCGCCGCGCCTTCCTTAGATGGTTGGCGGGAAACTCACGCGGGCCGGATGACGGTTACGACACTGCGCCGGATCGCCACCCTCGCGCGTCGCACAGGCTTCTAGCCTGCACGACGCGTAAGTCCGGACGCCCGGCTTGGTCGTGACCGTCCTCGATTGCGCGCCAATTTCTCGTCAACCATCCAGTCGTCTACACGGCGACGATCGTGAACGCCGTGTCCACGCGGTCGTCGCGGCCGGCCGGGTGCAGCGTGACCTTGAACGCTCCGCCGGCGGCAGGCTCTACCGCAGCGAG
>DASTEM010000035.1:0-3222 GCA_035709545.1 Gaiellaceae bacterium
CTCGGAGTCTTGTAAGTCGCCTGCTTCGGAGACGCCGAGGGTCGAAATCGGAGGGTTTCGTCTCGTCTAGCTTTCGCAATGGGTACAAAACGGGGTACAAAATCGGGCTCGGCGCGTCTAACCAGCAAACAAAAGGCCCCGCTTAGCAGGGCCTTTTTAGTAGCGGGGGCAGGATTTGAACCTGCGACCTCCGGGTTATGAGCCCGGCGAGCTACCAGACTGCTCCACCCCGCGACGTGGGCCCGATTATAGCCGCTCGCCCGCCAGAATGGCCAGGTGAGACTCGGGGTCGAAGCTGCGCTCGTCGAGGGCCGGCTCGTTTCGGGCGACATCGAGTTCGCCGACGGTCAGGTGACCGGGGTCGGCCTCGGATCTCCGCACGCGCGGGGCATCGCGGTGCCCGGGTTCGTCGACCTGCAGGTGAACGGCTTCGCTGGCATCGACTTCCTCGAAGCCGACGCAGATGGGTTTCGCCGTGCCGGCGAGGCGCTGCTCGAGACCGGCGTCACCGCCTACTTGCCGACGTTCATCACGGCACCCGAGGACGACCTCCTCGCAGCGCTTCGCGAGATTCCCAGCAGCGCTGACGGCGCCCACATCCTCGGCGCCCATCTCGAGGGCCCGTTCCTGTCCCCCGAGCGCCTCGGAGCGCATCCTGCCTCGGCACGCTGCGACCCCGACCCGGCCCTGCTCGGGCGACTTCTCGACGCAGGCCCGGTCAGGCTCGTCACGCTCGCGCCCGAGCTGCCCGGCGCGCACGACCTGATCCGCACACTCCTCGACCGCGAGATCGCCGTCTCGCTCGGTCACTCCGACGCCACCGCCGCGGAGGCAAACGAGGCCTTCGACCTTGGCGCCCGCACCGTGACGCACCTCTTCAACGCGATGCGCCCGTTCCACCACCGCGAGCCCGGGCTCGCCGGAGCTGCGCTCGCGCATGTGGACGTCGTCGTCCAGATCATCTGCGACGGCGTCCACCTCGCGCCCGAGACGGCCGCGTTCGTCTGGCATGCGGCGCGAGGGCGCGTGGCACTGGTGACCGATTTCACCGTCGCCCCCGGGGGAAAGACGCCCGACGGCACGCTCGCGGGAGGCACGACGCCGATGATCGAATGCGTGCGGAAGCTCCACGCGCTCGGCGCGTCTTTGGAGGAAGCGATTCGAGCCGCGACGGAGATCCCTGCTCGCATCATCGGCGAAACAGCTGCGGGACGACTCGCGGTCGGCTTGCCGGCGGACATCGTCGTGCTGTCTGACGAGCTGGAGATCGAGCGCGTCCTCGTCGCCGGCGCAGATCGCCTCAGTTGAGAACCGACGCCTCGCGGGCCTGCGCGGCGACCTTGTCGAGAATCGCCTCGAGCAGCCGGCCGGACGAGAGAACGTGCTCGCGAGCGAGAACCCGCGCACCTTCCGGGCTGCGGGCCGCGATCGCCTCGCGAATCGCTCGGTGCTGGCCGTCATTGTTGTGGAAGAGCTCGTCGAGGTCGGCCCCGGTGGCCCAGAACGGCTTCACGAGAAACGTCCGCCTCGCAGCCTTCGCCATCCGCTCGATCAGGGGCACCTCCGCCGCCGCATAGATCACGTCGTGGAAGGAGTGGTTCGCGAAGAGCCAGTCGCGGGCAAGAGCGAGGTCCTGACGGCCGGCGTGACTCATCTCGACCAGCTCCCGCGTGAGCTCGCTGAAGCGCCGCTCAGCGTTTTCCAACGCGCGCAGGTCGGCGTCGGTCACCTTCGGGGTCGCGATCTGCGTCGCGAGGCTCTCGAGCTCCGCGCGCACGAGGAACGCCTCGCGAATCTCGTCCAGCGAGAGCATGCGAACGCGAACCCCGCGGTTTGGCTCGAACGAGACGAGACCGAGCGCGGCCAGCCGCCTGAGCGCCTCCCGCACGGGCGTCCTCGACACCTGGAACTGCTCCGAGAGGTGCTCCTGGCGAAGGACGCTCCCCGGCGGGATCTCACCCGAGACGATGGACTCCTCGAGCGCAAGGGCGATGTCGTCCGCTTTCGTGCCTTCTGACATCAGGAGAGATCGAGAAGGCGTTCGTACGCGGGAAGCGTGAGGAACTCGGTGAACTCGTCCGCGAGCGCGAGCTGCTCGAAGAGCTCTCGTGCCTCGTCATAGACTCGGTCGCCGGGCAGCTCGGCGGCCACGTCGGCGATCGTCCGCTCGACGTCCCCGCGCGGAACGCGGCCGTGGTGCACCCACTGCCACACCTGCGAGCGCGAGATCTCTGCCGTCGCCGCGTCCTCCATCAGGTTGTCGATCGCGGCCGCCCCTACCCCGGACAGCCAGGCGGCGATATAGCGCATGCCAACGGAGACGTTCGCGCGCACACCAGCGTCGGTGATCTCGCCGGGTGTGGCGGCGACATCGAGGAGATCCGCCGCCTCGACGGAGACGTCCTCGCGCAGCCGCTCGAGCTGGTTCGGCCGCTCGCCGAGCGTAGCGTCGAACTGCGCCTTCGCCGTCGGGACGAGATCGGGGTGCGCAACCCACGTCCCGTCGAAGCCGTCCGCCGACTCGCGCTGCTTGTCCTCGGTCACGCGCGCGAGCGCGATCTCGTTCACCTCGGGATCGCGGCGACTGGGGATGAACGCGGCCATGCCGCCGATCGCGTGCGCGCCGCGGGAGTGGCACGTGCGCACGAGGAGCTCCGTGTACGCGCGCATGAACGGGACGGTCATCGTCACCTGAGCGCGGTCGGGAAGGACGAAGTCGTCGCGGTCGTGGAACTTCTTGATCACCGAGAAGATGTAGTCCCAGCGCCCCGCGTTGAGGCCACCTGAGTGCTCGCGGAGCTCGTACAGGATCTCCTCCATCTCGAAGGCCGCGAGGATCGTCTCGATCAGGACGGTGGCCTTGATCGTTCCGCGCGGCACTCCGAGCGAGTCCTGCGCGAAACAGAAGACGTCGTTCCAGAGCCGCGCCTCGAGGTGGCTCTCGAGCTTGGGGAGGTAGAAGTACGGGCCCGTCCCGCGCGCGAGAAGCCGTTCGACGTTGCGGTGGAAGTAGACGCCGAAATCGAAGAAGCTGGCCGGCACGGGCCGCCCGTCGACCTCGACGTTGCGCTCGAGGAGGTGCCAGCCACGCGGCCGGACGAGGAGGACTGCCACCTCCTCGTTCAGGGCGTAGCTCTTCTCGGGCGTCGCGACCGTGATCGTCCGCTCGATCGCGTCGGTGAGGTTCAGCTGGCCGCCGACGACGTTGTCCCAGGTGGGCGA
>DASTEM010000036.1:0-23688 GCA_035709545.1 Gaiellaceae bacterium
GCGAACACCGTGTGCTCGATCCGGACCAGCGACGCGAATCGCCTCGGTAAAGGAGCCGTAGCGACGGTCACGTCTGTCGGTGCGCGGTTGCCGTATCGCCGGCTGCGAGCTCCAACCCGTGCCGGAGCGCCGGCTGGATCACCGCGAACCCGTCCCTGCAGCCACCGGGCGACCCCGGAAGGTTCACGACGAGCGTCTGTCCGCGCAAGCCGGCGATCCCCCGGGACAGGAGCGCATGCGGCGTGCGTGCGATCGCGTCCGCGCGAATCGCCTCCGCCAAACCGGGTGCCTCACGGTCGACAACGGAGCGCGTCGCCTCCGGAGTCACGTCCCGTGGCGCAAATCCGGTGCCTCCTGTTGTCAGCACGAGCAACACTCCGTCGCCTGCGACTTCGGAGAGCGCTTCCGAAATTGCCGGCTGCTCGTCGGGTACGACACGCCGCACAATGTCGGCGAATCCCTCGCGGCGAAGCAGCTCGTCGAGCGCGTCACCGCTCAGGTCATCCCGCAGACCCGCGTAAACACCGTCCGACACGGTGAGCACCGCGGCTTTCACAGAAGCCGCTTCTCTTTCTCGACGAGCTCGACGCCGCTGATGACCATCCCGGTGTCGGCCGCCTTCGCCATGTCGTACACCGTGAGCGCCGCCACCGTCGCGGCGACGAGCGCCTCCATCTCCACGCCGGTTTGCGCGGTAGTTTCGGCAGCGGCTTCGATTTCAACTGCGCCGTCTGCAACGAGCACGCGAACATCCACGTGCGTCAAAGGCAACGGATGACAGAGCGGGATGAGATCGGACGTGCGCTTCGCGGCCATGATCCCCGCCAGCTGCGCCGTGACGAGCGCGTCGCCCTTGGGAAGTGCCCGCAGCAGCGCGACAGTCTCCGGAGCCATACGGACCGTAGCCCGCGCCAATGCCCGCCGGCGAGAAAGCGGCTTCGACCCCACGTCGACCATGTGGACGTCGCCGGCGTCACCGACGTGACTCAGTCCTGGTATGCGGTCGGTCACGTTGGGATCGTAGACCGCGGCCGCCGAACGGCCGCGACGTTCCCTCTATCCCGCAGGGACACGCTCGGCCCCCGGCGCTTCGTTTTCACGTGGAAACGAGGTCGCATCGCTCGTTTTCGAAGCTGGGGCGACTGCGGCACGCAGGTCAAGGGTGAACACCGTCGGATCGCTGCCCGAGTCGAGTCGCACTGAGCCGCCCATGAGCCTGGCGATCTCGCGGGCAATAGCAAGTCCGAGTCCGCTCCCCGAGGCCTTCCCACCGTCGACTCGGTAGAAGCGTCCGAAGACGGCCTCGCGGTATTGCGGAGGAATCCCAGGGCCGTCGTCTTCCACCGACAGCTCGGCACGGTCGCCTCGTCGGCGGGCGCGAATGACGACGCGCGAGCCGGGTGGCGTATGGACCAGTGCGTTCGCCGCAAGAGCCCGCCCGATCTGCAGGACGCGAGCTTCATCTCCGGCGCACCACAGATCCGGCTCTGCAGCGGTTTCGAGCACGTGCCCCGTCGACGCCGCCACAGCTTCGAGCTCGCTGCTCAGGAGCTCGATGACTTCGGTGAGATCGACGGGCTCGTCACGCACGCGAAGTTGGCCCGCGTCCACCCGCGAGAGATCGAGGAGGTCCGTCGACAGCCTGGCGAGCCGTTGCACCTGTCCCTGCATGGTTTCCAGGAACCGGTGACGGGTCTCGTCGTCGAGTTCCTCGTCCGCGAGCAGCTCGAGAAAACCGCCGAGTGAAAACAGCGGCGTTCGCAGCTCGTGCGATGCGTTCGCAACGAAGGCCTTTCGGGCGTTGTCGAGCTGCGCGAGTTGGACTCGCATGCGGTCGAACGCATCGGCGAGCTCTCCGATCTCGTCGTTGCCGCGATCGACGATCGGCGCGTCGAAATCGCCGCCTGCGATGCGCTCGGCGGCAGTCTCGAGCCGCAAGAGGCGGTTGGCGAACATGCCCGCCGCCGTGAGGCCGAGAACGAGCGCGAAAGCAAGCGCAAAGAAGGTCGCCAGCAGGAGTCGCTGCTCCACGAGCCGCACGGTGGCAAGCGAGTCCGCGAGCGTCGCCTGAAAAAGCAGAACTGCGGTCGTCCCGAGCGGGACCGCGACGTTGGCGTAATCGCCAGTCGTGTCGACGACGCGGCCGCGCTCGATCTCGCCGCTTACGAGTGCTTCCAATGCGACGGGGTTCGTCGCAACGTCCCGCGAGCCCTGCGTACGCGAGTCGGCAACCGGCGCCAGAGCCGGCTGGGTCGTCGAGAGCACAGCGAACGCGACGACGCGCGAGTTCGTGACGACTGCGAACGCTTCAACGCTGTCCTGCCACCCCAGCGTGTCTTCGGGAAGCCCCCTGGCGAGCGGGACCGCGAGCCCCTCCAGCTGATCGAGCCGCGCGTCGACCAGCCGCCGCGCCAAAGACGGCACGACGATCGCATAGGCGGTTCCAAGCGCGAGAGCCACGATCCCGGCGAGGACGAGTGCAATGCGGACTCGGATGCCACCCGGCAGCCTCACCACGGCGCGCTCCCTAGTCCGGTCTGAATCGATAGCCCGCGCCGCGAATCGTGAGGATCAGCTCGGGATCGCTCGGGTCACGCTCTACCTTCTCGCGGAGGTGCCGAACATGCACGTCGATTGTTCGCGGCTCGCGGTAGTCCGAGCCTCCACGGAGTCGTTCCAGGAGATCGCGGCGCGAGAACACGACGCCCGGACTCGCCGCCAGCACCGCAAGCATCTCGAACTCGATGAACGTCAACTGGACGCTCTCGCCCCGAATCTGCACGGTTCGGCGCGGAAGATCGATGCGCAACTCGCCACGTTCGATGACCTCCTCGCGCTCAGCGGTGGCGCGGGGCGCTGCCGCACGGCGGAGCAGAGCACGAACGCGACTGCGGAATTCCCGAATCGAGAACGGCTTCGTGATGTAGTCGTCTGCGCCGAGCTCCAATCCGAGCACCTTGTCGAGCTCCTCCCCGCGGGCGGTGAGCATGATGATCGGCACGTCGCTCTGGCTACGCAGGCGCTTGCACACCTCGAGGCCGTCCAGTCGCGGCAGCATTACGTCGAGGACGACCAGGTCCACGGCCTCCTCGCCGAACCGGCGCAGCGCCTCGTCGCCGTCACGCGCTTGTACGACGCGATACCCGTCCCGCTCGAGCGGAAACGTCAGCAACGTCTGGATCGAGTCTTCGTCGTCGACGAGGAGAATGGTCGAAGAGTTGGGCATCGGAGCGCTGGTGAGGACCCGCGGCTGCCTGCCCGCCTACTATAGCCCGGCGATGGAAGCCGCTCGGCCCCGGAGGCAACGTCGGCGGCCGCGTCGTGGCACGGTCGACAGACCTATCAACGGTCGGCTCGTGCGCGTCGGTTTCGTCGTCGTAGCACCAGCCTTCCTCGCGCTGTTGTTCTCCATTACGACAACAGGTACGCTTCCGCCGACACCACTTGAGCCGCTCTTCGACGCGAGCGCAGCCGCAGAAACGCACGCAAGCCTCTCCTCGGTCTACCCGACGCGCGTCCCGGGAACGATCCAGGCCGAGGACGCGGCTCGCTGGTACGACGAGACCATTTCAGCGCTCGGTCTGTCGGCCGAGACGGACACGTGGACGCAAGATCTCGCAGACCTCGGTTCGGTCGAGCTTCGGAACGTCGTAACCGTCGTGCCGGGTCGAGGCGACGATACGATCATCTTGGTTGCCCACCGCGACAACGCAGGCGCAGATCAACCTCTGAGCGACAACTCGTCGGGAACGGCCGCGCTCATCGAGCTCGCGCGCGGCTTCGCACCCCAAGACGAAGGGCCCGACCCGTTGCCTCAACGAACGCTCGTGTTCGTATCGACCGACGCCGGAGCCTTTGGAGGGGCAGGTGCGGCCCATTTTGCACAGACGTCTCCGCTCGCGGACGCAGCTATCGCAGTCGTCGTTCTCGACGGGTTGGCGGGACGCGGACGCCCACGCATCGCTACGGCGGCTGACACCCCGGTTTCACCCGCACGGGCGCTCGTCAGCACGGCGTCGGCCCGTATCCGCGAGCAGGTCGGACTCGCGCCTTCGCTGCCGTCGGTTCCGGCGCAACTGGTCGATCTCGGGCTGCCGTTCGCAGCCGGCGAGCAAGGGCCGTTCCTTGCGCACGGACAGGCCGCCATCACCATCACGACATCTGACAGAGGCGACCCGGACGTCCCGGCCGGAGACTCGGACGTCCCGCTTTCGGCGGAGCGGTTCAACCAACTCGGTCGCGCCGCAGAGGCGCTCATTGGCTCCCTCGACGCCAGCGTGGGGGGGCCCTTTCGGACCCCGGACAGTCTCTTCTTAGGCGATCGCGCCGCGAGTGGGTGGGCGGTGCGGCTGACGCTCATTCTCTGTGTGGTCCCGTTTGCTCTCGGCGTTGTCGACCTGCTGGTTCGGAGCAAACGCCGGACTCTTTCGCTCGCGCCCGCATTCCGCGCGTTTCGTGCGAGATGGCTGTTTTGGCTCTTCGGCGGAATCCTGGTGTGGGTCGGCGCGCTGAGCGGGATCTTTCCTACCGGCGCGGCGCTTCCGCTGCCACCGTACACATCAATCGTGACCGACCCGCCTGCCGCAGGGATCGGCCTGCTCGTCACGGCGCTGGCCATCGGCTGGCTCATCGGCCGGAGACGGCTCGTCCCGATAGGCCCGGCAAGCGCGGACGAGCAACTGGCCGGCCTCACCGCCGCGCTCGCCGGCCTCGGCGCGCTCGCAGTCGTGCTCGCGATCGCAAAGCCGTACGCGCTCGTCTTCGTTCTACCGTCGATGTACGCGTGGATTTGGCTCACGTTTCGCACGCGAATGTGGCGACGCGGCGCGATATTCGTCACCGGACTTACAGGCCCGCTCGTCGGTTTGGTGCTGCTCTCGCGTCAGCTCGACTTGGGTGCGATCGACACTCCTCTGTACGCAATCGGTCTCGTAACAGTCGGCTACCTCTCACCGGGCTCGGTGCTCGCGGCCGTAACGTGGGCTGCCGTCACCGCTCAGATTGCGACCCTCGCGTTCGGGCGTTACACGCCGTATGCGCACGGCCAGGAACCACCGCCCGCCGGTGTCCTGCGTCGTTCGGCGGCGCGCCTCATCGGCAGTCGTACGGCTAGTCGAGCGTGAGGTACCGGACGGCCGCGCCCGCCGGGATTTCGCCTTCTCCGCGAGCGACGTGAACGAGCGCGTCGGCGGACGCAGCCCGTACGATCATGTGCGACTCCTGACCGGACACCGGTTGGAGGTACACGGCGTCGCTCCGCGGGATTCGGGAGGCGCGGACGAACTCGTCTCGCGCTTGATTCTGTCGGATCGCCGTGTTCGCACGACCGTGCTCGTACGCTGGGCCTACGCTCCTACTCCCCTGAAGCGCCAGGAGCGCCGGGCACACGAATAGGAGTGACCCGACGAGCGACGAGACCGGGTTGCCCGGAAGCCCGAAGACGAGGGTCGTGTCCCTTACGCCGAATGACAGCGGCTTCCCGGGCTTGACGGCGACTCCCCAGAACACCTCCTCGACGCCGAGCTCGGCCGCAACCTTGCGGACGAGATCGTGCGGGCCCATCGAGACGCCGCCGGACGTTACGAGAACGTCTGCTGCGAGCCCTCGCTCGAGAGCCGCGCGGTGGGCGCTTTCGTCGTCGTCGACGACGGGCAGCACCTCGACCCGAGCGCCCGCTCTGCGCAGGAAGGCAGCGATCATCGCGCGATTTGACTCGTAGATCTGCCCATGCGCAAGAGGCTCCCCCGCAGGCGTGAGCTCGCTACCGGTAGCGAGCACCGAGACGCGCGGTCGAATCGAGCAGCGCACCTCGGCAACCCCCGCCGCGGCGAGCGCACCGATTTGCGCTGCACCGACGTGCCAGCCCGCGTCCATGACGACGTCCCCTTCGCGAACGTCTCCGCCACGCGGGCGTATGTGTTGGCCGGACGGGACTGCGGTGTGGATCTCGACGCGAGCACCGCGATCAACCACTTGCTCTATGGGAACGACGGCGTCGGCCTCGTCCGGAACCGCCCCGCCGGTGGCGATTCCGGCCGCAGCTCCCGCAGGCAGCGGCCCCGGAGCAGGAGCCCCAGCCGCGACGCGAAAGACGACCGGCAGCTCGCCCGGGGTCTCAAAGGAACGCAGGGCGAACCCGTCCATGGCCGAGCTCGCGAACGGTGGCAGGTCGACTCGCGACAGCGCGGGCTCGCGAAGCACCCGGCCAGCGGCCTCGGCGACCGAGACTGTCTCGACCGGCAACGGTTGCGCCAGCTCGAGGATGCGCGCAAGCGCCTCCTCGATCGTCAGCAGACCCGTCACGATGGTTGTGCTAAGGGCGGCCGCGCTCGGGCGTCGGCGTCCCGTGTGGACCCGGCTTCACGATCGTCTCCGTCTCGGTGCTCTCGGACTCCGTCGCACTCGGGTCGTATGTCAGTGCGTACTGGCCGCGGGTGAACGGCACCCACTTCGGCCATAGCGCAGGCTCGGGGAACGCCGTAGGCTCGGTCCCTTCGAGCGCGGGCTCCATGAACAGCCTCCAGATCTCGGCCGGGAAGCTCCCGCCGCTCACCGCAATGCCGTGCACGTTCTCCATCGGGATCTCGCCCTTCGTGTATCCGAGCCAGACTGTCGTCGCGAGATCCGGCGTGTACCCGGCGAACCAGGCGTCGGCATGCTCCTCGTTCGTCCCGGTCTTGCCTGCGGCCGGCCGGCCGAACGCAGCGCGCGTGCCGGTCCCGTACTGGACGTTCTGCTCGAGGATCCGCGTCACGACGGCGGCAGTCCCTTCCGAGACCGCACGACGCCGGACTGGCACTCCCCACCCAGCGGTGGTGTCCTCCTTTCCGTCGTCGAGGATGACGCGCCGGATCGCCATCGGTTCAGCGTGCACACCGCCTGCGGCCAAAGTCGCATATCCGGACGCGATGTCGAGCGGCGAGACCGCAATCGAGCCGAGACCGATGGCCGGGACATACGCGCCCTTGACGTCGAGCGGCGACTGAACGCCCATACGGCGCGCGGTCTCTGCAACCTTCTCCGGCGTGACGTCCAAGGTCAACTGCGCGTAGACCGCGTTATCGGACCGAACGGTCGCGCTTCGGATCGAGCTCCAGCCGTAGTAGTCGTTCGCGTATGTGTGAACGCACCACCAGCTTCCGTCGTCGCAGTTGCCGGCCGGGTGGACCTTGTACGTGAACGGCGCAGAGACGTAGTACGTCGAGTCGGGGTTGATCCCCATCTCGACGGCAGCCGTGAGCACGAAGGTCTTGAAGGTCGAGCCGGTCTGGCGCCGTGCCTGGGAAAGGAGGTTGAACTGGTTATTGGGTCGATTGGGGATGACGGCAGTCATCGCGCGTATTGCCCCGGTGCGAGGACTGATCGAGATGAGCGCCGCCGCAGGATCAGTGGGTTGGTTCATCGTGTCGCGGATCGCCTTCTCCGCGAGCCGCTGGTATCTGGGGACAATCGTCGTGTAGACCTGCAGCCCGCCGGATCTGACCCGCTCGGCTCCGTAGGCCTCGATGAGCTTGTCACGCACGTACCCGAAGAAGTACGGCTCCCGGATCCGGTTGTAGAGGCCGCCTCGCTTTAGCTTCAACTCGGTCGCCGACGCCAGATCGTGGACACGCTTCGTGATGACGCCCGTCTCCAGCATGGCCCGCAAGACGTCCGCTCGCCGGGCCAGCGCGCGGGCCGGCGTCGTGAACGGGTCGTAGGACGACGGCGCCTGGGTGAGACCAGCCAGAAGAGCCGCCTCCGCAAGGGTGAGCTCCTTCGCATGCTTCGAGAAGTACGTCTGCGCTGCCGCTTCGATGCCGTACGCCTGGCTGCCGTAGTAGACCTGGTTGAGATACGTCGTCAGAATCCGCTGCTTGGTCCAGGCTCCGTCGAGCTTGGTCGCGAGGCAGGCCTCCTTGACCTTTCTCTGGACCGTTCGCTCGCGCGAGATGTAGAGGTTGCGCACGAGCTGCTGTGTGAGCGTCGAGCCACCTTCGACGATCTCCCCGGCGCGAATGTCGGCGACCGCTGCGCGTGCGATTCCTTCGAAATCGACCCCGCTGTGGTCGAAGAAGCGCCTGTCTTCGACGGCGATGGTCGCCTTGCGGATCCAGAGAGACATGCCCTCGGCGGTAACAGGCTGCCGATTTCTTTCGGCAGGAATAGAGCCGAGCAGCGAGCCGTCGGCCGCGTACAGGAACGTGTTCTGGCCGATGCGGACCGACTTGAGGGAGTCCAGGTCGCAGGACGAGCCGTAGGCCAGCACTCCAGCCGTCCCCCCGATCCCGGCTGCAAGACCGAGCGCCAGGATCGCGGTCACGGCCACAGTCGCGCCACGACGTCTGCGCCGGCGTCTCGCCGCTCGCTGATGGCGGCCCCGCGGGCGGAGAATGTCCGGATCGAGCGGAGCACGCTTGCGCAAGGGCGGGCTCATGGCGGAATGCTAGCCACCGTCTACCTCGATTTCGGCGCGTCTTCGCGCATTCCTCAGGTGGCGCAGGCGTGGTCCTGCTGGAATCCAGGCGTGAGCAAGAGCGCGACCGAGTCGGTTGGGCGTGGCAGGCTGATCGCATGGCTCGTGTTCGTCGGGCTCCTCGCGCTCATCAGCTATGCCGGGCGGCTCAGCGACACGGAGACGCCCGACGACCTCGCCTATCGCTACTCGTCGTCGATCGCGGCGATCGTCCAATACGGGATCATGCTTGGAGTTCTGCTACTCATCGCGCGAGGGCGCTCGAGACGCGAGGTGTTCGCCTTGAGCCGGCCTCAGTCGTGGCCTCGATCGCTTGGGCTTGCGGTCCTCGCTCTTCTCGCGATCTACGCTGCGGCAGTCGTGTACGACCAGGTTCTGTCGATTTTCGGGGACTGGAACGCGACCGAGGAGCAAGGGCTTATTCCAGACGGGTGGGACTCGAGTCGCGCGGGCGCGTTCGTCGCGTTCTTTCTCGTCGTCACCTTCGTCGGTCCAGCAGTCGAAGAGCTGACGTATCGCGGGGTCGGCCTCTCACTTCTTGTCCCGTACGGAACGGTGCTCGCGATCCTCGTGAGCGGAATCCTCTTCGGCGCAGCGCACGGGCTGCTGGTCGCGCTGCCCGTCCTGGCGGCCTTCGGAATCATCGTTGGCTGGCTTCGCGTGCGTACTCACAGCATCTATCCGCCCATGCTCCTCCACGCGACGTTCAACGGCACCGCTTTGCTCGCCGCCGTCAGCGGTGTCGTCTGACGAGCTACGAGAGCTCGTCGTCCTCCTCGTCTTCGTCCTCGCCGTCTTCTTCCTCGAGCGTCTCCCGCAGACTCGACGCGAACTCCTCAGGCGTGACGTCCTCGAGGAAGCGGCGAAACTCGGCCGGGTCGAGGTCAGCGAGACTCGACGCCGTGAGGAGCGTCGGCTGCTCCTCGTCGTCCGCCTGGAGCTCGATTCCGGACTCCTCGACCACCTCGTCCGTCGCGAAGATCTGCGCCTCGCACCGGACGGCGAGCGCGATCGCGTCGGACGGGCGCGAGTCGATCTCCACCTCCCTGCCGTCCTGGACGATCGTGATCTGCGCGTAGTACGTATTGTCGCGGAGCTCGGTAACGGTCACTCGCACTACTTCGCCCTGCAGCTCGGAGATGACGTCGGCGAAGAGATCGTGGGTCATCGGGCGCGGCGGGTCCGCGCCCTGAAGCTTCATGAGGATCGCAGCCGCCTCCGGATGGCCGATCCAGATCGGGACGAACCTGTCGTCGTCGGCAGTCTTGAGGAGCACGATCGGCTGCTTGCCGATCGGCTCGAAGCTCACCCCGTACAAGGTCATCTCTCGCATGTCCGGCCGAGACTCATCTTAGACAGGGGCTCCGCTACAGTTGCGGCCCCGGGCGATTAGCTCAGTCGGTTAGAGCGCCGCTCTGATAAGGCGGAGGCCCCTGGTTCGAGTCCAGGATCGCCCATGCGTGGAGCATGTGTCCGCGGAGCGGACATGGTGCACCGGACTTCCGAAGACCGGGCGTTTCCCCGCGGCATCTGGGACGCACGTGATCACGCAGCAGTCGGCAGCGTGATGGCCTCGAGAACCTCGACGAGCTCTGCGAGGCCCTTCTCGTCCTCGAACCGGATCTGAAGCGTGCCGGCTGAGACACGCGCGTGCATCCCCGTGAGCTGCTCGGCGGCAGAGCGCGCGCGATCGACGAGCTGAGGATCGACGGCGACAGCCTTGCGCGGACGTCTACGAGCTCCCCCGTCGCGGGCGACACGCTCCGCCGCGCGAACGGTGAGACCCTCCTTCAGGATCCGCCGCGCGAGACGCCGCCGCGCCTCGTCGTCCGGAAGCGACAGAACGGCGCGGGCGTGTCCTTCGGTCAGGTCGCCACGCGCCAGCATCCACAGCACCTCCTCCGGCAGCTCGAGGAGTCGCAGGCGGTTGGAAACGGAGGACTTCGACCGCCCGACTCGCTCGGCCACATCGCCGAGCGACAGCTCGAACTCGTCGACGAGCGATGCGTACGCGCGTGCCTCTTCGACAGGGGAGAGTTGCTCGCGGGCGACGTTCTCGACAAGGCCGAGGAGAAGGGAGTCGCGGTCACCGGCCTCACGAACGACTGCCGGAAGCGTGGGGGCCCCAGCGGCGCTCGCGGCTCGCCAGCGACGCTCGCCCGCGATGAGCTCAAAGCCGCCCTCAGCTCTGCGCCGAACGACGATCGGCTGCAGCACTCCCTGCAGGCGGATCGAGCTCGCGAGGCCGGCCGCCGCTTCCGGCTCGAAGCGGCGCCGTGGCTGTCGTGGGTTGGGGTGAATCGCCTCGACGGGAAGGTGCAGCAGCTCCGGCTGACCTGCTTCGCCCAGCAGCACTTCGAGGCCTCGCCCGAGGCCTCGACGCGCGTTAGGAGCGCTCGACAAGCTCCATCGCCACCTTCCAGTAGGCCTCGGCTCCGGCTGAGCGCCGGTCGTAGGCGATCGCAGGGACTCCATGGCTCGGTGCCTCCGCGAGGCGAATCGAGCGAGGGATCGTCGTCGTGAACACCAACGTGCCGAAGTGGCTGCGGAGCTCCGACTCGACCTCGGCGGACAGACGCGTGCGGCCGTCGGCCATGGTGAGGAGAATCCCCGCAACAGCAAGAGCGGGGTTCAACCGCGCCTTCACGAGATTGATCGTGCCGAGGAGCTGCGAGAGCCCCTCGAGGGCGTAGTACTCGGCTTGAACCGGGACGATCGCCCGGCTGGCCGCCGCAAGCGCGTTCACCGTCAGCGGCCCGAACGACGGCGGGCAGTCGAGCAGAACGTACGAGTACGGGTCGAGCGAGCCAGCGAGAGCCTCGGCGAGATACCGCTCGCCACCGGGCCGGGTGGAGAGCTCGACGGCCGCCGCCGCGAGATCGGTCTTGGCCATGACGACGTCGAGGTTCTCGAAACCCGACGGTTTCGCCAGCGAGCTGAGCGACACCCCGTCGAGGAGATCGTGGGTCGAGGCGCCATTCGCGCGAAGCCCGAGCCCCGAGGTCGCGTTCGCCTGCGGATCGAGATCGATGAGGAGCACGCGCTCACCGGCCTCGGCGAGACAGGCGCTGACATTGACGGCGGTAGTCGTTTTGCCCACGCCGCCCTTCTGGTTCGCCACTGCGTAGATTCTCGTGCTGCGCAAGCCCGGAGATCCGCTAGCGCGGACGCTCCGGTCACGCGACAACCCTGGGCCGGGCACGCCCACAGTCTCGCGTCGACGTCGGACGCCGTCCTTAGAGACGCTCCAACCAGGGATGACCGGGGGACGCGAGCGCTTGCACGCCCAAAGTCAGGCCCGCTGCCACTGTCGAGCAGCGGCGTCGCGTCTGCGCAGGCCCACGTCGATGTCTTCGTGGGGACGCCGGTCGACCGCCGCGACGGAAGCGGCGGTCGCAAGTCGCGCTGGCCCCCAAGGCTGGGAGCTGCGTTCATGCAAGAGGTCGCTTTTTCGCAATCCCCGGCCGCCGCGGGAACCCTGGCGGTGTATGGGACATCTTTCGGAGCACGATGAGCCCGTCGCGGTTGTCCTCCAGTGTGGCCGCAAGGTGCTCGGCGACGCGAGCCACACGATCCACCTCTGCGCTCTTACCCGTCCAGAGGATCGCGATACCGCCAGGCCGAACCAGCGGAAGACACAACTCGGCGGCAACCGGCGGCTTGGCGAGCGCCTTGGCAAGCGCGACGCCATAGACATCGGTCTCCTGCTCCTCTGCGCGGCCGCAGATCACATGGACATTCGGGAGCTCTGCGCTCACGCGTTCGAGAAAGTCGCACTTCCGCCGCTCGGCCTCGAGCAGCGTGAACTCTCTTGTGGGGAGCGCAGCTGCAAGCGGGATCCCGGGTGTTCCGCCTCCCGAACCGACGTCGATGACCCGTCCGGGGGTGGATTGGACGACGGAGACCGCGCGCATTGCGTCGTCGAGCAGGAAACGGCGGGCGTCCACAAGATCCTTGATTGCGGTTGCGCTCGGTTCGGCGACGACCTCCTCGAGCCAGAGCTCGAGGAACGCGGCCGACACGTCAGCCGGAGAGGAGCCTGGGGAGGACGACGACGTACCGGTTCGGCTCCGATCCCTCGCTCTCGGTTGCAACCTCCGGGTCGTCCTTCAGCACCTCGTGCACGATCTTCCGCTCGACCGGCGTCATCGGCTCGAGCTCGATCCTTCGCCCCGTGGCAGAGGCACGCTGAGCAGCCCGTCGAGCAAGCGTCTCGAGAGTCGCGGTTCGCCGCGCTCGGTAGCCGGCAGCGTCGACTACGACGTCGTACTGATAGCCCTGGCTCCTCGCCATCGCATTTGCCAGGTATTGGATCGCGTCGATCGTCTGACCGTGCTTGCCGATGAACAAGCCAAGGTCGGCGCCCGTGCACGTCACCGTGACGGTTCCGTCGCGTTCCGTGGACGCCGCCGCCACGCTCGCTCCGATCGCGGCGGCAACGCGCTGGACGAAGTCCCGCGCGATGTGCGCTTCATCGGACGAGTCGTCCGGCGGCGGCTGCTCGGTGGTCGAGGCGCTCGCAATAACCTGGGCGGGCGTATACCCGACACCGAGAAGCCCGCGTTCGCCTTCCGCGACTACCTGGAACTCGACGCTGTCCCGATCGAGGCCCGGAACGAGTACCTCGAGCTCGCGAAGCGCAGCCCACTTCGCCTCGCCCACGGTCTCACCGGTTGCCTCGACACTCACTGTGTCAGTACCGCTCATCGCCGGGCTCGGCCCCCTTTCTTCCGCTTCACCCTACGCGGTGGGCCGGTTCGCGTGGGGCCTGCGCCGTCTCGGGGCCCGCTTTCAGCGACAGCGGGCTGCGACTCTCCCGAGTCCTTGGGAGGCGTTCGGCTCGAGCGCTTAGGCGGCGCCACGGGTTTCGGCATCAGTCGCCGCGTGACGATGCCCTGGCCCGTGGTCCACAGGTTGGTCGTGAGCCAATAGATCATCAGTCCAGACGGGAAGCCGAGGATGAACGGGAGGAAGAGGATCGGCAGCACCATGATCATGATTCGCTGCGCCTGGCTCTGCATCGACGTCGACATGAGCCACGTCGACGTGAGCTGGCTCACGACATAGATGACGATGAGCAGCGGGCCCCACGCGTTCACGGTGTCCTCCGTGATGTTCACGAGGCTCAGCCACTCGAGGGAATGTTGGAACTGCGGAAGCGCCTGGAGCTTTCCGTCGATCATCCCGCAGAAGTCGCCGCGGGTGCAGAAGATCTCCTTCTCGAAGTCGCGCAGGACGAAGAACAGACCAATGAAGATCGGGATCTGGAGAACGATCGGCAGGCAGGAGGCGTACGGATTGATCTTGTTCTCCTTGTAGAACTTCATCAGCTCTTCCGACTGCTTCTGGCGATCGGCCTTGTATTTCTGCTGGATCGCCTTCATCTCGGGTGCATGAACCTGCAGGCTCTGCATCGAGTGGATCTGGCGGATCGCCACGGGGACGATGAGCATTCGCACGATCACCACGAGCGCGACGATCGACCAGGCCCACGTCAGCCCCACTGTCTCGTGAAGCCAGACGAGAACTTCGGTGAGGACGTTCTCGAGCGGGGTGAGGAGGCCGCCGACGATCACGTCCGCGCCTTCCTGGATCGAAGCAACGGGAACAGCGCCTGGTCGCGTGCGTAGTCGACCCCGCCGTGGCTCCAAGGGTTGCACCGGAGCAGCCGCCACCCGGCAAGCACAGCCCCGCGGACGAACCCGTGCTCACGCAGCGCGTCGAGCGCATATTGCGAGCAGGTCGGGTGGTACTTGCACGTCCCGCTCGGCGTGAGCAGCCCGAACGTCCAGCGCCACGCGTGCACGAGCGCGATAGCGAGGTACTTCACGCGCGTACCTTCGCAAGCACGTCTGCGATCTCGTTCCGAAGCCACTCGCGACCTTGCGTCTCCGCCGGCTCCGCAAGCCCGGGGCGCGCGGCCAACACGTAGTCGTGGCCGAGTGGGACCGTCTCGAGGAGCTCGCGCCACGCCTCTCGCAGGAGCCGCTTCACACGGTTGCGAGCAACCGCGGACCCCACGGAGCGAGGGACGGCGAGGCCGACGCGCGGCGCTCCTTCGAGATCCTCGTCGCGCGGGAACCAGTGCAGCACCAAGTACCGGGTCGACGCGGACTTGCCGCGGCGATAGACGGCGTCGAAATCCCGGGAACGGGAGAGTCGGTTCCGGCGCTGCACGGGCGGCGCGCCTCAGGCGGAGAGGCGCTTGCGCCCTCTCGCGCGGCGCCGCTTCAGAATCGCGCGGCCTCCGCGCGAGGCCATTCGCGCTCGGAATCCGTGTCGCCTCTTCCGGCGTCGGACATTCGGTTGGTAGGTTCGTTTCACGTCAGTCTCGCTCTCGAGAGGGCACGCGCGGCCCGGGGAGCGGCCAGTATAGACGACCCGCTCGCGACGTTAGTTTTCCACAGGCGTGGGGCAGACCGTGGGTCACGAAGTAGCTGCTCCCTGGGCTTGGCGGTTGCCTTATCGGCGAACGATGCCAGTATCTTCCACAGATGGGGAAAGACGTGTGGAACCCAGGACTTCCCTGCAAAACAGCATGTATTTCATCCACAGGCTGTCCTGGCGAGTACATTGAGCCCTCTGTCGAGTGGTGCTATGCTCGCCGCTTCCTACGACCCGAATCAGCGCGAGGACGGGTGGAGCACACCACCGAAATCACAGCCGAGATCCTCTGGGAGTCGATCGCAAGCCGACTGAAGGAGGCGCTAACCGAGACGACATTCGAGACGTGGTTCGGGCACGTGGGCGCTGTCTCGCTACGCGACGACAAGCTCGTGCTGGAGGTCCCCAACGACTTTACGCGGGACTGGATCCGAAGCCACTTCTCCGATTTCGTGACTGGACTTGCGCGGGAGTCGCTCGGACGAGACGTGGTCGTCTCCCTCGTTCTGGGTGGCAGCCGCACGCCGCCGCCCACCGCTCCGAGCTCCGGCGAGCCCGCGGTTCGCAGTCGCGACGCAGAGGTTCCGTATCGGGATGCGCCCGAGGCCGACCTCAACCCGAAGTACACCTTCGACCTCTTCGTGATCGGCTCCTCCAACCGCTTTGCCCACGCAGCCGCGCTTGCGGTTGCAGAGGCTCCGGCGCAGGCTTACAACCCGCTCTTCATCTACGGGGGAACCGGCCTCGGCAAGACACATCTTCTGCAGGCCATCGGCCACTACGTCCGCCAGCACTCCCGCCGGCTGACCATGCGTTACGTCACGAGCGAGACGTTCATGAACGACTTCATCGACTCGCTTCGCGACAAGCGCATCGAAGGGTTCAAGCGCCGGTACCGGAACTACGACGTCCTCCTGATCGACGACATCCAGTTCTTCGAGGGGAAAGAGCGAATCCAGGAGGAGTTCTTCCACACGTTCAACTCGCTCTACGAGGGCGGCGCGCAGATCATCATCTCCTCCGATCGCCCGCCCCGCGAGATCGCGACGCTCGAGGAGCGTCTTCGCTCCCGTTTCGAGTGGGGTTTGCTGACAGACATTCAGGCGCCGGACCTCGAGACGCGGATCGCGATTCTCCGCAAGAAGGTGAACACAGAGCGGATCGCGGTAACCGATCCAGAGGTGCTGACGTTTATCGCCAGCCGCGTCTCGTCGAACATCCGCGAGCTCGAAGGAGCCCTCACCCGGGTCGTCGCGTTCTCCTCGCTGACCGATCGCCCACTGACCGTCGATCTCGCCGAGCACGTGCTCAAGGACGTCTACCCCCAAGGAGAGCCTGCTCCAGAGGTGACGATCTCGCGGATTCAAGACGCTGTGTCACAGCGGTTCGGCGTCACGCTCGAGGAGCTCGTGAGCCCGCGGCGTTCTCAGGCGGTCGCATACCCGCGCCAGGTCGCCATGTACCTCTCGCGTGAACTCACCGACTCGTCTCTACCTAAGATCGGCAAGGAGTTCGGAGGACGCGACCACACGACCGTGATCCACGCCAAGGACAAGATCACGCGGCTGATCAGAGAAGACCGCTCTGTGTACAACCTTGTGCAAGAACTAACCGCGCGTATCAAGCAGGCCCGGTGACTCTGGGGGTCCAGGCGCACGCGCTCGAGCACCTTGTGGAAGCCGCGCCTACCTTCCACATATCTCGTCCACGGCTGTTTCTCCCGCATCTCCGGCACAATCACACCATCATCCCCGTGATCCACACTCCTACTACTTCTACGAGTTCTTTTTACTCATGAACACAGACATAGCCTCCGGAACGACGCTTCAGGCGACATGCGCTCGCAGCGAACTCGCAGCGGCGCTGTCCGTGGTCGCTCGCGCAATCTCGAGTCGTGGCGCAGTGCAGGTGTTGAGCGGGATCCTCGTGCACGCGGACGAGGGGCGCTTGACGCTTGCCGCGACGGACATGGAGATCTCAATGCGGACGTCGATCGCCGGCGAGATATCGGGCGAGGCGGGGGTTGTTGTACCGGGGAGGCTGCTCACCGATCTCGTCAGGCTTCTACCCGACGATTCTGTGACCCTCACATATGACGAGGGAGACGGCGTCCTACAGATCAGTTCGGGTACACACTCGTCGCGTCTGAATATCTTCAGCGCCGAAGACTTCCCGCGCCTTCCGCCGCTCGACATTCCACTCCAGCAGGTCGACGCTGCGGCACTCTTGGAAACGATCGACAAGGTAAGTCGCGCAGCGTCGCGGGATGAGTCTCGGCCGGTTCTTACCGGTGTGCTCGTCCGGTTCGAGGGCAATCGGCTGATCATGGCTGCAACCGACTCGTATCGGCTTGCGGTGAAGGAAACGACTCTCGACGCCGCGGCGCCGGATCTCGACGCGATCATCCCAGCTCGCGCTCTCCAGGAGCTCGCTCGCGTCGCGGTGGGGGTCGAGCACATCGAGCTCGGCGTCCACGAGAACTACGTGATCTTCTCGTCCGGTGACGCCTGGCTGACGAGCAGACGAATCGACGGGCAGTTTCCGAACTACAAGCAGCTTCTTCCCGAGACGTTCGAGGCCGAGATCACGATTCAGCGCGAGACGCTTCTCGAAGTCGTCCGTCGAGCTGGGGTCATGGCGCAGCGCAACGCGCCGCTTCGCCTGCGGTTCGCCGATGGCGAGCTGACGATCTCGGCGCAGACGCAGGACGTCGGCGAGGCCACGGAATCGCTTCCGATCGACTTCGCCGGCGAGGAGATCGCGATCGGTTTCAACCCGGACTTCCTTCGCGACGGCCTCGAGGCTGTGTCGAGCGACGCGATCCAACTCAAGCTCATCAACCGGTTACGCCCCGGGCTCATCTCATCTCCCGACGAGAGCTTCTGGTACCTGATCATGCCCATCCGGCTTCCGGACTGATCGTCCGCGAGGTCACGCTCCGGGAGTTCCGTTCGTACCGCAGCCTCGAGCTCAGCCTCGAGCCTGGTGTCGTGCTGCTCCACGGGCCCAACGGGGCCGGCAAGACGAATCTCCTCGAAGCCCTGCACCTCGGGACGCAAGGCTTCTCGCCTCGCACACGGAGCGATGCGCAGATGGTGCGGTTCGGTGCGGAAGCCGGCAGGGTGACGGTGCAGGGGTCGAACCTGGAGGCCCCCTTCGAGGCGGACGTCGTGCTTGCGCCGCGCGAAGCTCGCCGCGCGCACCTGAACGGCGATCGCCTCCTCTCCGCGGAGCGGCTCCGGCTTGAGCTCCGCGCGCTCGTGTTCACGCCGGACCGGCTCGCGGTCGTCAAAGGTTCGCCCGCAACACGACGGGCGTATCTCGATCGGAGCCTCGGCCGGCTGACTCCTGCCAAGGCGCAGCTTGCCATCGACTACGCCGCCGCAGTCGGGCAACGAAACGCATGCCTTCGCCGTCTTCGTTCCGGCAGTTCCTCTCATGCAGCCCTCGAGCCGTGGACTGAGCAGGTCGCCTCGCTCGGAGCCGCGCTCGTTGTCGCCCGGAAAGACGCGGTGGACGCCCTCGCGGAGCCCTTCGCGAACCTGGCGGCGCAACTCGGGCTCGCATCGGCGACCGTCGGATACGACGGCGAGGCCTCAACGGTCGAAGAGCTCGACGCGCGACTCGACCGCGATCTCGAACGTGGGTTTACGGGCGCAGGCCCCCATCTCCACGACGTCCGCTTGGAGGCCGGCGGACGCGAGCTTCGCTCCTTCGGCTCGCAGGGCGAGCAGCGAATCGCGGTGCTCGCCCTCGTCCTCGCCGAGGCGGAGACCTTACTCGTGCGAACGGGCTCGGCCCCGCTCGTGCTCCTCGACGACGTCCTCTCCGAGCTCGACGGCGACCGCCGGCGCGCGCTGGCTGCGATCGTCTCGGGCGGAGGTCAGACGGTGATCACGGCAACCGCTGCAGAGGCGCTCCCGGCCGATCCGGCCCAGGCGCTTGCGGTCACGCCCGGGGCGGTCCGTTGATGGAACGCATCGCCAGTGAGATCGAGCGAGAACTCGCCCGCGGCGGAAGCCGAGACGCGCTCCCGCTGGCGGCGATCACGTCCGCGTGGCCCTCTGCCGTCGGCGAGACTGTGGCCAGCCAAGCGTGGCCGCTCCGCTTGGGCCGAGATGGGACGCTGCACATTGCAACGTCCTCCGCGACATGGGCGTTCGAGCTCTCTCGGCTCGAGCGAGAGATCCTCGAGCGACTCGGTGGCGAGCTCGCTCCAGGCCAGGCGCCACCAAAACTTCGGTTCGCCGCCGGCCCCGTTCCCGAGCCCGGGGCCCTCGGAGAGCCCACCGGCGCGGTGCCGGCGCCCGGACTTGTACCGACGCCCGAAGAGGCGGCCATGGCAGACGCCGCCGCCGCGGTAATCGACGATTCCGAGCTCCGCGCGCTGGTTGCGCGAGCGGCTCGCGCGAGTCTGGCCAAGGCTCGGTCCGGCCGCCATTTCTGATAGACTCTCTCGGCCCCGCAATATGGCTATTTGCAGGGCTTTTTTAATGGCCGAAGCAGCCTACACTGCAAAAGACATCACTGTCCTCGAGGGCCTCGAGCCCGTCCGGCTACGCCCTGGGATGTACATCGGCTCGACGGGCGCGCGGGGCCTCCATCACCTCGTCTATGAGGTCGTCGACAACGCCGTAGACGAGGCGCTCGCGGGTCGGAACGACCTGGTCGACGTCACGATTCACCCGGACAACTCCGTAACTGTGGCGGACGCCGGGGCGGGCATCCCCGTGGACGTGATTCCCGAGCAGGGATTGCCGGCGCTCACGGTCGTCTTGACCAAACTGCACGCCGGCGGGAAGTTCGGCGGCGAGGGCTACAAGGTCTCCGGAGGCCTCCACGGCGTCGGCGTGTCGGTCGTGAACGCGCTCTCCGAGTGGCTGACTGCGGAGGTCAGACGGGACGGCAAGGTCTATCGACAAGAGTTCGCTCGTGGCGAGCCGACCGCCGATATGCAAACGGTCGGAGTTGCGCCCAAGAAAGAGTCGGGGACGACGATCTCGTTTCTCCCGGACTCTGAGGTCTTCGACGAGACCGAGTTCGACGCCGCGACGCTGCTGCAGCGACTGCGCGAGACCGCCTTCCTGACCCGGGGGCTCCGGATCGTGCTCCGCGACGACCGCGCCGGAGGCCGCACCGACGAATTCCATTACGAGGGCGGGATCAAGGACTTCGTCGCGCACGTCAACGAGGCCAAGGACCCCGTGCACAAGCACATCGTGTATTTCGAGGGCGAGAGCGACGAAGGCGCCCTCGAAGTCGCGATGCAGTGGAACAGCTCGTACGTCGAGTCGGTCTTCTCGTTCGCGAACAACATCAACACGACGGAAGGCGGCGCCCATCTGCAGGGCTTCCGCGCGGCGCTCACCCGGACGCTCAACCAGTACGCGCGCCAGGAAGGGCTCTTGAAGGAGAAGGACGACAACCTCGAGGGCGAGGACGCGCGCGAAGGGCTTGCGGCCGTCATCTCGGTGAAACTTCAGAACCCTCAGTTCGAGGGTCAGACGAAGACGAAGCTCGGGAACCCCGGCATCGCGGGGCTCGTCGAGAAGATCGTCAACCAGCGCCTCGGGGAGTTTCTGGAGGAGAACAAGACCGAGGCGCGGCAGATCGTCTCCAAGGCGATCGCCGCACGTAACGCTCGGCAAGCGGCGCGCAAGGCTCGCGAGCTCACGCGTCGCAAGAGCGCGCTCGAGTCGAACTCACTGCCCGGCAAGCTTGCGGACTGCCAGATCTCGGATCCCGAGGTCGCGGAGCTGTTCCTCGTCGAGGGGAACTCGGCCGGCGGATCGGCTGTGGACGCTCGCGATCGCAGTTTCCAGGCGATCCTGCCGCTGCGCGGCAAGGTCATCAACGCCGAGAAGAACCGGATCAACAAGGTCCTCTCGAACGAGGAGATCCAGGCGATCGTCACCGCCATCGGGACAGGTATAGGCGACGAATTCGACGGCTCGAAGCTCCGCTATCACCGGGTCATCGTCATGACGGACGCTGATGTCGACGGTGCCCACATCCGCACGCTGATCCTCACGTTCCTCTATCGCCAGATGCAAGAGCTCGTCGATGCCGGCAACGTCTTCATCGCCGTCCCGCCGTTGTATCGCGTGAAGATCGGAAACCAGCAGCGCTACGTCGAAAAGGAGTCGCAGCTCGAGGAGCTGCTCGCGCGCGAGCGAATCAAGGACATGGAGGTCACGGACCGAGCAGGCGAGAAGCAGGCTCTCACCGAGACGCGGTACGGGCGCTTCCAGCGTGTCCTGCACGAGTTCGACGGCTGGCTCTCCCGCCTGCGCGAGGACTTCGGCGCCGCGGCAGCCAACTTCGTGGTCGATCACCGACTCGTCGAGGCCGATGCGTCCGAGACCATCGAACGTGCTCTCGCAGCAATGGACCCGAACGGATTCGAGCTTGCGGTACTCGAGGCCGACGACGACGGCACGCGGGTCAAGGCCGTCGAGCGCGAGACCGGCGCGGCGTCGAGCGTCGTGGTACCGAGAGCGCTTCTCGAGTCGCCGATCTACGCCAACGTGCGCAAGACCTACGCGCGCCTGGCAGACATCGTCGGGCGCCCGCCCTTCGAGATCTCGTTCGGGAAGAAGACCCGCCACGCCCGGACCTTCGCCGAGCTCCGCGAGATGGCGCTCGAGCTCGCAAAGGAGGGCATCCAGGTGAGCCGGTTCAAGGGTCTCGGCGAGATGGACGCCGAGGAGCTCGCCGACACGACGATGAATCCGGCGAACCGCATCTTGATCCGGGTCGACGTCGAAGACACCGCCGCTGCAGACCGCATCTTCTCGACGCTCATGGGCGACCAGGTCGAGCCAAGACGGGCGTTCATCGAGCAGAACGCCCGCGATGTGAGGTTCCTGGATGTCTGATGTGACCGAGCCTCTCGGCTCGGGGCGGATCGAGTCGCGCGAGCTCGAGCAGGAGATGCGCTCGAGCTTCCTCGACTATGCGATGAGCGTGATCGTCGCGCGCGCCCTGCCCGACGCTCGCGACGGTCTGAAGCCCGTGCACCGAAGAGTGCTGTTCGCGATGCACGAGGCCGGTCTCCAGCCAAACCGGCCGCGGCTCAAATCCGCTCGCGTCGTGGGGGACGTCATGGGCTACTACCACCCCCACGGCGACCAGTCGATCTACGACACGCTCGTACGCATGGCGCAGCCTTTCTCCCTGCGCTACCCGCTCGTGGACGGGCAGGGGAACTTCGGCAACATCGACGACTATCCGGCAGCCGCGATGCGCTACACCGAATGCCGGCTCACGCGCCTTGCGACCGAGATGCTCCGTGACATCGACATGGACACGGTCGACTTCGGACCGAACTACGACGAGTCGCGCCGCGAGCCGCTTGTGCTTCCGTCCCGCTTTCCAAACCTGCTCGTCAACGGGTCGGCCGGGATCGCTGTCGGGATGGCGACGAACATGCCTCCTCACCGGCTCGGCGAGGTGGCAGACGCGATCGTGCAGCTCATCGACAAGCCCGATGCGAACGCCGAGGACCTGATGAAGCACGTGCGAGGCCCCGACTTCCCGACCGGCGCCATCATCATCGGTAGATCCGGGATCCGGGACGCGTACCGCACGGGGCGCGGTCGGATCGTCATGCGCGCCCGTGCGCACGTGGAGGAGCTCCGCGGCGGAAAGAACGCGGTGATCGTCACCGAGCTGCCGTACGGGGTGAAGAAGGGCGGGGACTCCGGTGTCATCAAGAAGATCGCTGATCTCGTTCACGACAAGGTCCTGAGCGAGATCTCGGACGTCAAGGACCACTCCGACCGCTCGGGTCTGCGGATTCAGATCGACCTGAAGCGAGAGGCGATACCGCAGGTCGTCCTCAACAAGCTCTTCAAGCACACCCAGCTTCAAGCGACCTTCGGCTACAACGCCGTGGCGCTCGTCGACGGGGTGCCACGGACGCTCTCGCTCCTCGAGCTCGTCCAGCACTATCTCGACTACCAGCGCGAGGTTGTCACCCGGCGGTCGAAGTTCGAGCTGCGAAAGGCCATCGACCGCGCGCACGTGCTCGAGGGCTACCTGATTGCCCTCGACAACCTCGACGAGGTCATCGCGCTGATTCGCGCAGCCGAGGACACCGATGCGGCGCGCGCTCAGCTTATGGCCCGCTTCGAGCTGTCCGAGATCCAGGCGCAGGCGATCCTCGACCTCCGCCTGCGGCAGCTGACCGGGCTCGAGCGGAAGCGCGTGGAGGACGAGCACGCCGACCTCCAGGAGCGGATCGCGGAGCTGCGCGCGCTGCTGGGAGATCCAGCCCGCGTCGACGGGGTCGTCCGCGAGGAGCTCCTCGAGATCAAGGAGATTTACGGCAAGACGGACGAGCGGCGAACGGAGATCGTCGCCGGCGAGAGCGAGCTCGAGCTCGAGGACATGATCGCGGAGGAAGACATGGTGATCGCGATCACCAAGTCCGGCTACATCAAACGCCTACCGGTTACCACGTACCGCGAGCAGCGCCGCGGCGGGATCGGCGTGATGGGGATGGACATGAAGGACGAGGACTACATCGAGCACCTGTTCGTCGCCTCGACGCACGACTACATCCTCTTCTTCACGACGGTTGGAAAGGTCTACCGGCTAAAGGTGCATGAATTGCCCCTCGGCTCGCGCCAGTCGAAGGGGAGGGCGATCGTGAACCTCCTGCCGTTCCGGCAAGACGAGTACGTGCGGGCGGTCATCGCGACGAGAAACTTCGAGGAGGCCAAGTACCTCGTGTGTGCGACGCGCAAGGGAATCGTCAAGAAGACGGAGTTCGGCGCGTACAACACACCGCTCAAGGCCGACGGGATCATCGCCATCAAGCTGCGCGAGGACGACGAGCTCATCGG
>DASTEM010000037.1:0-2104 GCA_035709545.1 Gaiellaceae bacterium
GATCTCTCCATCCTGATGCCCGTCTTCAACGAGCGAGCCACGATCGAAGCCGCGATCGACGACGCGCTGACGGCTGTGCTCCCGATTGGCGCCCGTGAGCTGATCGTCGTCGACGACGGCTCGGCCGACAGCACCCGCGACGTGCTCGGTTCCCGTACGTGGCCGGACAACGTGCGAGTCGTTTTCCATCCCGGAAACCAGGGGAAGGGGGCAGCGGTTCGCGCTGCTCTCGCGCACGCGCACGGGACGTTCGCCGCGATCCTCGACGCCGACCTCGAGTACCGCGCAGGCGACCTCGCGGACGTGCTCGAGCCTCTGGTCGCCGGCGAGGCGCGCGTTGTCTTCGGCACCCGTGCGTGGACCTCGCAGTCATCGTTCAGCTTCTGGTACGTGATGGGGAACAAGGCCGTCACGCTCGCAACGAACGCGCTCTACAACTGCTGGATCTCCGACGTCATGACGTGCCACAAGGCGATGAGCACCGAGCTGTTTCGGTCGCTTCCGCTGCGCGAGCCGGGCTTCGCGATCGAGCCCGAGATCGCGGCGCGGGTGCTCCGCGCGGGAGAGCGGATCCACGAAGTGCCGATCTCCTACAAGGCGCGCGGTCGTGAGGCCGGAAAGAAGCTCACGGCGTTCGACGGGGTCCGCGTGTTACGCACACTCATCCGCTGCCGCGTGATGTGAGCGAGCTCGGGCCACCGGGCCGCCTTTCGAGGGGTCGCGCCGCCGCAGCGCTCATCGCGGCGTCATACGCTCTACTCGGATCGCTTCTCTGCTGGTCGCGTTTCGTCGGGTTGAACCACGGCTACTCGAGCGACGAGCTCATGACGGTGCGGGACTACGTGACGACAGGACCTCACGAGATTCTCGTCGGGCACTACATCCCGAACAACCACGAGCTCTTCAGCCTCCTCGGCTGGGCGACGACCTCGATCGTCGGGGAATCCGGAGTCACGCTCCGTCTCTGGTCCGTCATCCCGTTCGTCGCCGGCGTGATCATCGTGACCGCGTGGCTTCACGTCCGCCTCGGGGCGCTGTCTGGCCTGCTCTTTCTCTTTCTCGCGACGGCCTCGCCGTTGCTTCTCGACATCACCCGCCAGGCACGCGGCTACGGTCTCGCTTTCCTGGCCATGGGCGTTCTCGTCGTCGCAGCGCTCGAGGCAGTGCGCTCACTGCGCGGCTCGACGATCCTCGCGTTCTGCGTCGCCGGGGTGGTCGGCACTTGGACGCTGCCGCACTTCGGAATCGCGTTCGCTGCAACGGGCCTTGTTCTGCTGACGAAGCGCGAGCTTCGCCAGGCGACGGCCATTGGCCTGGCGGCGTCGCTTCCCGCCATCGTCGTCTGGTACGCGCCTCACCTCGACGACCTCGTCTCGAGCTCGCGCCAGGACTACGGCGCCCGAATCGACGGCGCATGGATCGTCACCGCACCGATCGATCAGATCCTCATGCCTGGGCTGAGATGGATCGACGAGGTGCTTGTGGACCCGAGTCTCGGATTGCTTGGGTTCGTCGCAGCCCTGGGCCTTCTCATCGGATCGAGCCCACTCCTCCGCGCTCGTGACTCTGCGCTCATCCTCGGCGCGGGCGTGGTCGCGACCGTCTTGACACTCGGGATCATGCGTACCAACGTCGCTCCGCGATTCTTCAGTTTCCTGCTCGTGCCGCTCCTGATCCTGCTCTCGAGCGGGGTCGCAGCGGTTCTGGCACGTTCCGTCTCGACCCGCCGCGCGGGTGTTCGATCGATCATCGCGGTCGCGACACTCGGGCTGGTCGCACTCTTCTCGGCGCCGTACTTGGAGCGAGTCACCCAGCTGCCACGCGAGGCGATTCAGGATGCGGCCGAAGCGATCCGGGCGAGTGCACCTGCATCGGCGCCCGTGCTCGCATATGTGCCGTACCCGCGCGATCTCGAGTTCCACCTCGGCCGACGCGTCGAGACGCCTCGAACACCCGACGAGCTCCGCCTGGTATGTAGCGAACCGCGCGAGGTTGTGTTCGTCAGCCAGCCGTGGTTGCTGCCGCCGGTGACAGTTCCCTGCACCGAGCGCCGGGGTGGACGACACCTCCGATTCCGGCAATACGCGCGCGGAGAGGAGGTGAA
>DASTEM010000038.1:0-3623 GCA_035709545.1 Gaiellaceae bacterium
CTCGGCCTCCACGAAGGGCGCCATCGCCTGCTGCCGCGCCGCTTCGACGTCTGACAACCGGTACCGCTCGCGCGCCTCGAGCGAGTCCCACCAGGAGATGCCGACGACCTCGCTGCGCTCCTCCGAGAAGCACTCGTACGCTCGGAGCATGCCCTCGGGGAACTCACGCGGCCGCCACGCCCGGCGAAAGTCCTCGTACGCGCCCGGCTTGATCCGGCGAGTCGTGATCCAGACGACGTACTGATCGCGCTCCATGGAGGGCTCCTCTCGTCCGTGGGCACGGGGGACCGTACGCGACTCCTGGCGTCGATGCCACTCGATTTCGCCGAACCGATGCCCGCCGGCGTGCGAACAAGGCGCAGCCGGCAAGGACATCCAAGGGGAAACGAGCAAAGGAGGAGGAAAGGTGCGAGCAAGAAGCGTACGAAAGCTCATTCGCGTCGAGGTACTGGGGCTGCTTGCGATCGCGGCGGTTGCCGCGTTGGCAGCCATCCCCGCGTTGAGCGCGGATCACCTCGATGCGCCGACCACGAAGAAGGACGGTCGAACCGACATCAACGACGTCTACGTGTTCCATCCGGGTGCTCAGCAGAACCTGGGCAGGACCGTGCTCGCCATGACGGTGAACCCGGGCGCCGGCGCGATCAGCGGCACAACGTTCCGCCCGAACGCTCGGTACGAGTTCCTGATCGACACGAACGGCAATGCGCGGCCCGACATCACCGTCCGGACGCAGTTCACGGCGGTCGACAACGGCGAGCAGAACTACACGGTCCGCTGGATCAAGGGTGACGACAGCAAGGTCATCGCCACCGGCGAGACCGAGGAGGTCGAGTCGGAGGACGGCGTAAAGACATACGCGGGTCTCCGAGACGACCCGTTCTTCTTCGACCTGAACGCCTTCAATGCGGGAGCCGCGTTCACCAACCCGGGTAGCGACTTCTTCCTGGGCTTGAACACGTCCGCACTCGTGATCGAGGTGCCGACCAACTGGATCGGCTCGAACGTGGGCGTGTGGGGCAGGACGGTCGTCGGCGGCGATCAGATCGAGCGCATGGGCCGCCCGGCGATCCTCACCGTGTTCATCCCGCCGAACCCGTTCGAGATGGGCTCGACGGCTGTGGGCAACCTCGAGGACCAGTTCAACCGGACGCTTCCGAACAGGGATCAGGCGCGGTGGCGCAGCGAGGTCGTTAACTCGCTCACGCTTCTCCACAGCCTGAACGACGGGGCTGGTGACGATCCGAGCGACGATGCGGCCAAGGTTCAGGGCCTGGCGGACTTCCTGCTGCCGGACATCCTGACGGTCGACCTGTCGAAGGCGACAGGCTTCCCAAGCGGCCGCGGGCTCGCGGACGACGTCATCGACGTCGAGCTCGGGCTCATCACGGAGGGTGCGGTCACGAGCGACTTCGTCAACAACGACTCGACGTTCCTGAGCAACTTCCCGTATCTGGGAGTGCCGAACTAGACAGTGCGTTCGACAGTCCGGGGGTGGCTTCGTGCCGCCCCCGGACCGTCGTTCGGACGATCACCGACAATGGCCGCGCTCAAGCTTCTCTCCGCTCTCGTCGCCGTCGCTCTCGGGTTCGCGGCGGCCGCGTACGGCGGGGCCTACCTTGTCGCCTCCGGCCGGGCGGATGGCACGGTCGAGCCGCGGCCTCTCGCGGGGGCCGGCGACTCGGCGGCAGCCTCACGCTCTGACCTGCCTACCGCAGACGTCCAGATCGCGTTCTGGTCGAAGCGTGCGGCGAACGCGCGCGCGTACATCGAGCTGACCTACCTGGGTCAGGCTTTTGCCCGAAAGGCCCGCGAGACCAGCGACGTCGGCTACTACGTGCGCGCGGAGGCCGCACTTCGCAGGGCGCTTCGGACGAACCCGAAGTACGTTCAGGCAGCGGCATCGCTTTCGACCGTCCTGTTCTCGCTGCACGACTTCGAAGGAGCGCTGACGCTCGCGCGACCGATCGCCGACGACGCGCGCGGCGTGCAAGCGCTCGCCACCCTCGGCGACGCACATCTCGCGCTCGGCCAGTACGGCAGGGCGCAGGCTGCGTACAACAGGCTGCTCGCGTTCGCCGCCACGCCAGGTGCATACAGCCGTCTCGCCTTCCTCGAAGATCTTCGCGGCGACACGGATCAGGCGCTCGCGCTGATGGACCGGGCCGCCAAGCTGGCGCAGGAGTCGGGCGACTACGGCGAGAGCCTCGCTTTCTACGCATACCAGATCGGCGAGCTCTCGTTCAGGGCCGGCCGGATCGATCTGGCCGCGTCCCATTACCGTGCCGCGCTCGACCTCTTCGCCGACTACCCACTCGCGCTAGGCGGACTGGCGAAGGCGAAGGCTGCACAGGGGAACTACCGAGCGGCGATCGACCTCTACCGGCGCGCGACAGCGATCGTTCCGCAGCCCGACCTGCTGGCAGCGCTCGGCGACGTCTACGCGACGGTCGGTAACCAGAAAGCCGCGCGCGAGCAGTACGGCGCCGTCGAGCTGATCGGGAAGCTCGCCAAGATCAACCGCCAGGTCTACAACCGCCAGCTGGCCACGTTCTACGCCGATCACGACCTGCGCCCGGATGAGGCAGCGCGGCTCGCGCTTCGAGAGCTTCGGGTGCGAAAGGACGTCTACGGCTACGACACCGCAGCCTGGGCTCTGTATAAGGCCGGCAGGCTGGAAGCGGCTCATAGGCTCAGCGAACGGGCGCTCTCGGTCGGTACGCGCGACGCTCGGCTCTCCTACCACGCGGGGATGATCGCGAAGGCGCAGGGTCGCGATGCCGAGGCCCGCCGGCTTCTGTCGGAGGCGCTCCGACTGAACCGGCACTTCGACGTTCTCCAGGCGCCCCTTGCGAGCGCCGCCCTCGACGAGCTGAGCTGACAGCAAGGAGGCTCGGCGTGCGACTACGAAAGCCACTGCTAGCGGGCGGCGCGCTTGCGGTCGCGCTCGCCCTCGGCAGCCTGGTCGGAGGCGTTCTCGCCGAGTCTCGCTCTCAAGCTTCACCAGCAGCCGTTCCGGGAGCGCTCGCGCAGCGCGCGCTCTCCGGGACGGCCGGTGGAGTCACGGCGTCGACTGTCGCTGACTTGGAGGAGCAGGCCCGCGTGCGGCCCCGCGACTCGAGCGTGCTCGTACAGCTCGCGTTTGCGTATCAGCTTCGCTGGCGGGAGACGGCCGACGCCAGTTTCCTGCCTCGCTCCGAGACGGCGCTTCGACAGGCGCTGCGAGTCATGCCGGATGACCCGTATGCCGTTCTCGGCCTCGGCTCGCTCGCACTCATCCAGCACGAGTTCCGCGAGGCGCTCCGCTACGGGCACCGGGCCGAGCGCTTGCTTCCGGGCTCGGCCCGCCCCTACGGCGTCATTGGCGACGCGCTCGTCGAGCTCGGGCGCTACGACGAGGCGTTCGACGCCTTCGAACGCATGGTGTCGCTGCGCCCGAGCCTCGCGTCGTATGCGCGGGTCGCGTATGCGCGCGAGCTGACCGGCGACAGGTCCGGTGCGATCGAAGCGATGCAGCTCGCGCTCGACGCAGCCGCGGGCCAGCCCGAGCCGACGGCATTTACGCACGTGGAACTCGCGAAGCTCGAGCTCGGGCTGGGTCGCCTTGGAGCCGCGCGCCAGCA
>DASTEM010000039.1:0-3253 GCA_035709545.1 Gaiellaceae bacterium
GATGGCCTACGCATCGCCGTCCCACAGCAGCTCGACTCGCTCGACGCGATCGAGCCCGGCGTGCGCACGGCGTTCGAGCGCTCGCTCGAGCTCGCGCGAAAGCTCGGCGCGGAGCTAGGGGAGTGCGACCTGCCGACGTCGTACCGCTATGGGATGCCGTGCTACTACCTCGTCGCTCCCGCCGAGGCTTCGTCGAACCTCGCGCGCTACGACGGCGTGCGGTACGGGCCGCGCTCCGATGCGGCGACGTACGACGAGATGGTCGAGCAAACTCGCGACCACGGGTTCGGCCCCGAGCCGAAGCGGCGGATCATGCTCGGCACGTATGCGCTCTCGGCCGGGTACTACGACGCCTTCTACGGCCAAGCGCAGAGAGTGCGCACGCTCCTGATCCGGGAGCATCGAGAGGCGCTCTCGCAGTTCGACGTCATTGCGACTCCGACGTCGCCAACCGTTGCGTTCCCGATCGGCGACAAGGCCGCGGATCCGCTCGCGATGTACGCCTGCGACCTGCTCACGATTCCGTCGTGCCTCGCCGGACTGCCCGGGCTCTCGATCCCGTGCGGGCTCTCGGACGGACTGCCCGTGGGCCTCCAGCTGCTAGGCCCGCAGTTCGGCGAGAACAAGCTGTTTCGCGCAGGTCATGCGCTCGAGCAGGCGATTGGGTTCGACACCGTTCCGGAGCGCCTTCGATGATCGTCGGTGGTGATAGGGGCGAGATATGTCTCGCCCCTGCGAGGCGGCGCTCGTGACGTGGGAGCCTGTCATCGGGCTCGAGATCCACGTCCAGCTCAAGACGCGGACGAAGATGTTCTGCCGCTGCGCAGTCGGATTCGGGGCGGGCGAGAACACGCAGACGTGCCCCGTCTGTCTCGGCTTTCCCGGCGCGCTTCCGGTTGTGAACCGCCAGGCGGTGGAGTGGACGATCAAGCTTGGGCTGGCGCTCAACTGCGAGATCCCGGATCAGGCCGTCTTCTCGCGGAAGAACTACTTCTACCCCGATTTGCCCAAGGGTTATCAGATTTCACAATACGATCTTCCGTCTTGCAAAGATGGCAATGTGCTACTACCAACTGCAGATGGTGACCGTGTGATCGGAATCGTGCGCGCGCACCTGGAGGAGGATGCGGCCAAGACCGTTCACGTCGGCGGGCGCTCTGGACGGATCGGCGGCGCTGACGTCTCGCTCGTCGACTTCAACCGGGGCGGAACGCCGCTTGTCGAGATCGTGACTGCCCCCGACATCCGGTCGGCCGACGAGGCGAAGCGCTTCCTTCAGCTTCTTCGCCAGACGATCGTCGAGCTGGGAATCTCGGATGCCGAGATGGAGAAGGGAACGCTGCGCGTTGACGCGAATGTCTCCGTCCGACCGATCGGCTCCGACGAGCTGCGGACGCGCACCGAGATCAAGAACATGAACTCGTTCAACTTCATCGCGCGCGGGATCGAGGCGGAGGTCGAGCGGCAGATCGGCGTGTGGGAGTCGGGCGGCGAGGTGCGCCAGGAGACCTACGACTTCGACGCGGCGCACGGGAGGCTCACCGCGCGGCGAGCCAAGGAAGAGGCGGACGACTATCGCTACTTCCCGGAGCCCGACCTCGTGCCCGTTGAGCCTCCGGCCGACCTCGTCGAGCGGCTCCGCTCCGAGCTGCCTGAGCTGCCGTCTGCCCGGATTCGCCGTATCGAGGCGGCCCTCGACCTCGATCGCGCGACGGTTCTCGTCACGGGAGGCCTGGACAGCCTGTGGGAAGACACGGTCGCGGTGGGCGCAGATCCGGTCGCCGCGAGCAACATCATCGCGAACAGCGTGGTCGGAGCGGGTGTCGAGATCGACGCCGTCGCGCCGTCGGAGCTCGCACGGCTCGTCGAGGCGCGCGACCACATCCCTCGAGCAGCCTTCGCCGAGGCGATCGCCAAGCTGGGCGACCCGGGATTCTCCGCAGACCCCTACCTTGCGCAGGAAGCGGTGTCAGACAACGCGGAGCTAGAGCCCATCGTCGACTCGATCCTTGCCGCGAACCCCGGCCAGGTCGAGGCCTACCGAGGCGGTAAGGAAGGCCTGCTCGGCTTCTTCGTCGGCCAGGTGATGAAGGAGACGCAGGGGAAAGCCAACGCGCGCGTCGTCTCCGAGCTCGTGCGGTCGAAGCTCGAAAGCTAAGACTCTGGAATCTTGAGCTCGCGGCCCACGTAGAGACCCGAGCTCTCGGCCTCCACGAAGGGCGCCATCGCCTGCTGCCGCGCCGCTTCGACGTCTGACAACCGGTACCGCTCGCGCGCCTCGAGCGAGTCCCACCAGGAGATGCCGACGACCTCGCTGCGCTCCTCGGAGAAGCACTCGTACGCTCGGAGCATGCCCTCGGGGAACTCACGCGGCCGCCACGCCCGGCGAAAGTCCTCGTACGCGCCCGGCTTGATCCGGCGGGTCGTGATCCACACGACGTACTGATCGCGCTCCATTGGAGCTCTCCTCTCGTCCGTGGCACGGGGGACGGTACGCGACCCCTGGCGTCGGTGCCACTCGATTTCGCCGAACCGATGCCCGCCGGCGTGCGAACAAGGCGCAGCCGGCGAGACACAGGGAAGACCACAGAAGGAGGAGAAAGGTGCAAGCAAGACGCGTACGAAAGCTCATTCGCGTCGAGGTGTTGGGGCTGCTTGCGATCGCGGCTGTTGCCGCTTTGGCGGCGATCCCCGCGCTGAGCGCGGATCACCTCGATGCACCGACCACCAAGAAGGACGGTCGGACCGACATCAACGACGTCTATGTGTTTCATCCCGGGGCGTCGCAGAACGTTCTGAACCGGACCGTGCTCGCGATGACGGTGAACCCTGGCGCGGGCGCGATCAGCGGCACGACGTTCCGCCCGAACGCTCGCTACGAGTTCCTGATCGACACGAACGGGAACGCCAGGCCGGACATCACCGTGCGGACGCAGTTCTCGTCTGTCGAGAATGGCGAGCAGAAGTACACCGTTCGCTGGATCAAGGGGGACGACAGCAAAGTCATCGCCACCGGCGAGACCGAAGAGGTCGAGTCGGAGGACGGCGTGAAGACGTTCGCCGGTCTCCGAGACGACCCGTTCTTCTTCGACCTGAACGCCTTCAATGCGGGAGCCGCGTTCACCAACCCGGGTAGCGACTTCTTCCTGGGCTTGAACACGTCCGCACTCGTGATCGAGGTGCCGACCAGCTGGATCGGCTCGAACGTGGGCGTGTGGGGCCGGACGGTCGTCGGCGGCGATCAGATCGAGCG
>DASTEM010000040.1:0-5515 GCA_035709545.1 Gaiellaceae bacterium
GTCGCAGTCACGGCCCGAGTGTAGGAGCCTGTTTGGGGCATGTCTACGTGACGAAGAGCACGAACGAGCCCTGCGTACACTTCCGCTCCGTGTTCGACACTCTGTCCGACAAGCTCCAGGCGACGCTCGGCGGCCTCGGCCGCAGCGGAAGACTCGACGAGGAGTCCGTCTCGAAGGCGATGCGCGAAGTGAGGCTCGCGCTGCTCGAGGCCGATGTCAACCTCGAGGTCGCGAAGACTTTCACCGCGACGATCAAAGAGCGCGCGCTCGGGCAGGACGTGCTCAAGAGCCTCTCGCCGGGCCAGCAGGTCGTCAAGATCGTCCACGAGGAGCTCACCGCGCTTATGGGCGCGGGCGACTCACGGCTCGCTTTCGGGCGTCCGCCCACCGTGATCCTGCTCGCTGGCCTTCAGGGGTCGGGAAAGACGACGGCCGCCGCCAAGCTGGCGCTTCTCCTGAGGAAGGAGGGCAAGCGCCCCGCCCTCGTGGCCTGCGACCTGCAGCGACCGGCGGCCGTCGAGCAGCTCGAGCAGCTCGGACGCCAGATCCAGATCCCGGTCTACCGGCGCGACACGAAGGACGCGGTCGAGGCAGCTCGACACGGGCTCGATCGCGCCCGCAGCGACGGCCTCGATGTCGTCATTCTCGACACCGCGGGACGGCTCCACATCGACGAGGAGCTGATGCGGGAGCTCGAGGCGGTTCGCGATGCGACGAAGCCCCTGAACGTCCTGCTCGTGCTCGACGCGATGACGGGGCAGGAGGCAGTGAACGTCGCGCTTGCGTTCCAGGAGCGCGTGGCGTTCGACGGCGTCGTCCTGACGAAGCTCGACGGAGACGCGCGCGGGGGCGCGGCGCTCTCCGTGAAGGCCGTCACCGGGAAACCAGTGAAGCTCGCATCGGTGGGGGAGAAGCTCGACCAGCTCGAGTACTTCCATCCCGACCGCATGGCCTCCCGGATTCTCGGGATGGGCGACGTGCTGACGCTGATCGAGAAGGCCGAGGCCGCGGTCGCCGAGGACGAGCAGGCCGACATGGAGCGGCGCATGCGGGCGGGGGAGTTCACGTTCGACGACTTCCTGGCAAGCTACGGGATGCTGCGGCGGATGGGGCCGCTCCAAGGTGTGCTCAAGCTCGTCCCAGGCCTGGGCAAGCAGCTCCAGGGCCTCGATCTCGACGAGAAGCAGCTCGGGCGCGTCGAGGCGATCGTGCTCTCGATGACCCCGCAGGAGCGGCGGATGCCGCACATCATCTCGACGCAGCGTCGCCGCCGCATCGCCGCCGGGAGCGGAACATCGCTCGACGAGGTGAACAAGCTCATGGCCGCCCGCAAGCAGATGGCGAAGATGATGAAGCAGATGGGCAAGGGCAAGATGCCGACGATGCCGGGCATGCCTCCGCCCGGGCGTCGCTGAAATCGGCACAATCCCTCGTCCACATCGTTCGAAGGAGTCAGATGGCAGTAAAGATCAGGTTGACGCGCGTCGGTTCGAAGAAGAACCCGATCTACCGCGTCGTGGTTGCCGACTCGCGCTCTCCGCGCGACGGCCGGTTCATCGAGATCGTAGGCCGCTATAACCCGCAGACCGATCCCTCGACGATCGATCTCGACGAGGCGAAGATCAAAGACTGGATCGCAAAGGGGGCGCAGCCCACGGAGCCGGTTGCCCGGTTGATTACAGCCGCAAGTCGCAGTGGCTGAGCTACTCGAATGGATCGCGCGTCGGCTCGTCGACGAGCCGGACGCCGTTCGCGTCGAGACCGAGGAGCGCGAGGACGCGATCGTTTTTCATCTCCACGTCGCTCCCGATGACGTCGGCAAGGTGATCGGGAAGCAGGGCCGGATCGCGCGCGCGCTTCGGAGCATCGTTCGCGCCGGCGGCGCCCGAGCCGACGAGCGCTACCTGCTCGAGATTGCCGACTGATCCCGAGCACGCGCTCGTCAGGGTCGGTCGGGTCGGACGCCCGCACGGTGTCGACGGCGCGTTCGTGGTCGAGGACGCGAGTGAGGATCCGCGCCGCTTCGAGATCGGCGCGCGGCTCCTCGCCGACGGCGTCCCCGCGACTGTGGTCGTCTCGAGGAGAGTCGGGAAAGGGCGTCGCGCAATCAAGCTCGACCGGCGAGCCGAGCGCGGCGCCGAGCTGACGGTCCCGCGAGACGCCCTTCCGCACCTCGAGAGCGACTCGTACTACGTGGCCGACCTCATTGGGATGGAGGTTGTCGACGAGCACGGCGCGGTGATCGGTCTGGTCGACGGTGTTGCGCCCGGCCCCGCAAACGATGCGCTCGAGCTCGACAGCGGTGTCCTTCTGCCGCTCGTCGAGGATTGCGTGCGGGAGATCGACCTGGGGGCTCGGAGGATTCTTCTCAACCCCGGGTTCACGGACTGACGGCTACGGTTCGGGCCCATGCGCCTCGATGTCTTCACCCTGATTCCGGGGGCCTTCGCCTGGCTGCAGGAGCGCCGGCCGGTCGCCGCTGTCTTGGGATCCGAGCTCGAGCTCAGCATCTTCAACTACCGCGACACGACGCCGCTCAGCGCCGGGCAGGTCGATGACGATCCCTACGGCGGCGGGCCGGGGATGGTGCTTCGGGTCGACGTCGTCGCGTCCGCGTTCGACGCGGTCTACGGCGGAGTCCCCGAGCATCGGGTCGTCGCGCTTTCGCCCAAGGGACGCCAGCTCGATCAGGATCTCGTCGAGGAGCTCGCTCGCGAGCCCGTGCTCACGCTTCTCTCGGCGCGCTTCGAGGGGTTCGACCAGCGGATACTCGACCATCTCTGCACCGATGTCGTATCCATCGGGCCGTACGTGCTGTCCGGAGGAGAGATCCCGGCGCTGGCGATCGTCGATGCGGTGGCACGCCGGTTACCTGGTGCGCTCACCGAGGGTTCAGGCGAGGTGGAGAGCTTCTCCGCCGCGCTCGACGGTGGGCTCGAGTATCCGCATTACACGAGACCCGCCGAGTTCCGCGGCTGGGAGGTGCCCGAGATCCTCCTCTCGGGCGATCACGGCCGGATCGCCGAGTGGCGTCGCGAGCGCGTGAGGAGCGTGTCGTGAGCAACGCTCGCCTTCAGCTCGCGTCCAGTGGGGAAACCGGCCTAGCTTGCATGCTGGGGGAACCTCCCGGTTCCCCCAGACCCCTTCCACTGGTCCGCTTCGCGGACAAGGTGCTTCGCGCCTTCCCCACGCCCCTCCACACTCACGGGCCGGGGGCCGGCCCGTGAGCGAGACCGACGAGCGGCGCACGGCACCGGTCGAGGCACCACACCTTGACGGCGGTCGTCCGGACGAATGGAGGATGCCGCCTCCGCCGTATCAGCCGCCGCCCCCGGCCCCGCCGTTCTCGTGGCCGACGCCGCCGCCTTCTACAGAGGCGAGGCACGAGCATCACGAGTTCCACCACCCGCTCGATCGCGTCACCGGGCGGCTTCCGCGGCGCGTTCGGATCGCAGTCGACTGGATCGTCACGATCGTCGGCGCGGTAGCAATCGTGCTTGGGATCAAGGCGTATGGAATCAACCCCTACAGGATCCCGTCGTCCTCGATGGAGGCGACGCTGCACTGCGCTCGGCCTGCCGCGGGATGCGAGTCGCGGTTCTCCGACCGCGTGCTCGCGAATCGGTTCATCTACCACTTCCGGGATCCGCGGCGTGGTGAGATCGTCGTTTTCGAGACTCCGCCCCGAACGAAGGCCGCCTGTAACGCGGGGGGGACGTTCGTCAAGCGAATCATCGGTCTGCCAGGGGAAACGGTGCAGATCCGTCTGCGGCGTGGAGCAGCGTTCGTCTTCATCGACGGCCGTAGGCTCGAGGAGCCCTACATCGAGCACGATCGGCGTGACATCGGGCCCGAGGACAAGTACAAGGTGCCTGCCGGCAGCTACTTCATGATGGGCGACAACCGCTCGCAGTCATGCGACTCACGGCAGTGGGGCTCGGTGCCGCGCGAGAACCTCATCGGCCCTGTGTTCATGACCTACTGGCCGCCCCAGCGGATCTCGTTCCGCTGAGAGGCCGCGTCCCGTGTCGGGGCGAGATGTATCTCGCCCCTCCAGCCACGGTCGTCCGCTACCATGCACCGGCCTTCCGGCCGCTTCCTTTCCGATGAACACGACGATCGAGAGCCTCGAGCAGCGCCATCTGCGCACGGACCTGCCTCAGTTCAAGGCGGGTGACACGCTGCGCGTGCACTTCAAGGTGATCGAGGGCAACCGGCAGCGCATCCAGGTCTTCGAGGGCATCTGCATCAAGCGGCAGGGCTCGCAGTTCCGGGAGACGTTCACGGTACGCAAGCAGTCCTTCGGCGTCGGTGTCGAGAGGACCTTCCCGCTCCACTCGCCCAAGATCGAGAAGCTCGAGGTCATGGCGATCGGAGACGTGCGCCGCGCAAAGCTCTACTACTTGCGCAAAAGAGTGGGGAAAAAGGCGCGCGTCCGGGAGCTCCGGCAGGGCCAGTAAGTATTCTCGGCCGCGTGGCTCTGTCCAGCGGCCAGCGTCTCCTCCGCTTCGATCGACGTCTCGGTGTCCGCTTCGTAGCGGGGGCCGACGAGGCAGGACGTGGATCTCTCGCCGGGCCACTCGTCGTCGCCGGCGTGCTCCTCGACTACGAGCTCTTGCGTGGTGCGCGTGTGCGGCCGCTCGCCGCACTGAACGACTCGAAGCAGGTTTCACACGAAGAGCGCGAAGCGTTGTTCGCGTCGGTCGTCGCGAGCGCGTCGGCCATCAGCGTACGAATCGTGCCGTCGAGCCAGATCGACCGCGCGGGCTTGCACCGCTCGAACCTCGCAGGCCTGCGCGCCGTGCTCGAAGATCTCTATCCGCCCGCGGACGCATGTCTCGTGGACGGGTTTCGACTCGGCTCGACGGCTCCGCCTCATCGGGCTGTGATCGACGGCGACGCACAGAGCGCGGCGATCGCCGCTGCCTCGATCGTTGCCAAGGTGGTGCGAGACCGGGTGATGCGGCGGCTGGACGCCCTGTACCCGCGGTACGGCTTCGTCTCGCACGTCGGGTACATCACGCCGGGGCACTCGCAGGCCGTGCGGGCGTTCGGGCCCTCGGAGCTTCACCGCCGCTCGTTCCAGGCCGCCTGCTACTCAGCAGTCGAAGCGGCGTGAATCGCGGCGAACGCCGCGCGCTTCTCCACTATCGGCTTCGCGGTTACCGACTCCTCGACTCGAATGCCCGCGTTGGCCGGTACGAGATTGATCTCGTGCTACGGCGCGGGCGGCAGCTGCTTGTGGTCGAGGTGAAGGAGAAAGGCGGCGAAAGGTACGGAGACCCGCTCGAGATGATCGACGTGGAGAAGGTGAGGCGCGTCTATACCGGAGCGCAAGCCTGGCTGGCTCGGCACCCGGAGCTCACAGGCCTCGACCTCGTGTTGGAGGCCGCGGGCGTTCGCGGCCGGCGCGTAGAGAGAGTTCCCCTAGATGCTTGACTGGAAATTCATGTGGGCAGGATGACGGCCACGACACTGCGCCGGATCGCCACCCTCGCGCGTCGCACAGGCTTCT
>DASTEM010000041.1:0-3331 GCA_035709545.1 Gaiellaceae bacterium
CGGCACAATCGGAACGTTCACCCCGGCGAGCGCGCCGATCTCGCGGGCGTACATCCCGCCCGCGTTGACCACGATCTCGGTCTCGATCTCGCCCTGGTCGGTCTCGACGGCCGCCACTCGCCCGCGCTGCAACCGGATCCCCGTGACCCTGGTGCGCTGGTTGATCTCCGCGCCGCGCCGCCGGGCGCCCTCAGCAAGCGCGAACGTGAGCTGGCTCGGGTCGATGTAGCCGTCGGTCGGGAGGAACGCGGCACCGAGGACGCCGTCCGTCGTCATTGGGGGGAAGAGCGCCCGGGCTTCGTCCGGCGAGATGAGGTCGAGCGGGAGACCGAACGTCTTCGCCCAGCCCGCTTGGCGCGAGATCTCCTCCATCCGCTCCTCGGACGACGCGAGGCGCAGCGACCCGACCTCGTGCCACCCGGTCTCGAGTCCCACCTCATCCTCGAGCGAGCGGTAGAGATCGACGCTCGCCATCATCATCTTAGTCAGCGAGAGCGTGCTTCTCAGCTGCCCGACGAGCCCCGCCGAGTGAAACGTGGAACCGCTCGTGAGCTCGGCGCGCTCCACGAGAACGACGTCGTCCCAGCCGAGGCGAGCGAGCCAGTACAAGATCGAGCAGCCGCCGACCCCTCCACCGATCACCACTGCCCGCGCGCGGTCACGCATGCGCGGCACCCTAAACTCCTCAGCATGAGGCTCGTCGTTGGATCGAACGTGCGCGAGCACGTCGACGAGCGCGGTGGCGTGGTCTACGTATGGCCGCGTCAAGTCGGTTGTTGCCGCGGGAAGGCATTCGTGCTCGAGGCTGCGACCGAGAAGCCCGACCGCGAGTTCGAGCTCGTCCACGCAGCGGATGGGCTCCAGGTCCTGACGACGCCAGGGCTCCGCCAGCCGGACGACCTCCACCTCGAGCTCGGGCGACGAGGCAAGCTCCGCGCGTACTGGAACGGCCAGGCCTGGATCGGCTGAGCGCCCGCCCGCAATTTGCGAGAACTTTCGTTCGGACACCCCTTGATCGGACGCGTCCCTTTTCGTAGATTCCTGCCTGCGCCGAGCACGGGGCGCCGGTAGGTCGAAGCCCCCCCGAGGAGCACTACGCGGAAGCGGAAGGTTCGTCGGGAAGGTGGACGAAAGCGTTCCCGGCTCGGCGAACTCTTTCTGTGGCCGGGCGTTCGCGCCCGGCCCTTTTTCTCCTCATGAGCGGTCTGAGCACACACGTCAGATCGCAGTTCAATCCTGTGCGAAAAGAAAAGTTCGCAATTTGCGCAGAGTTGTCGCGAGACGTCCTTGACGCGGCTTGTGCGCCCCCCTAGGGTGGGGATTGCACCGAGTACGGAGCGTCCGAGGTTGATGGCTCCCCGATCGGCACTCGCTTCGGCGGAGGTCAGTCGGGAAGCCGGACAAAGGCGCCACCGGCTCGGTGCTTTTTCGTTCTGGACCGTCGGCGAGATCCGACAGCGCCGTTGCCGGCACCTCATCCGCGCACTGACCGGGCGGGTGCCTGGCTAGAGCAAGGCACCTGACATCGCCTCGGCGCCAACCAGACCCCGACCGGCCGGCTCTACGCTCTGCGACGCGTGTATGTGGGGCGAGATAGATCTCGCCCCACGGAGACGGCCAGCTCTGCGCCGTCCGCCGCTAGGGGTCTGGCTTTAGCCAGACCCCTGCCTGCGTCTCTCAACCGCTTTGCGGAAATTGCGGACGATTCGTCCTCCGGCGTGCTTGACGGGCACGGCGCGCGTTCATAGAGTGCCGTCAGCACCGAGAACGGAGCGCCCGAGGTTGATGGTTCTCCGATCGGCAGCCGCTTCGGTGGCGGTCAGTCGGAAAGCCGGACAGAGGCGTCACCGGCTCGGTGCTTTTCTTTGTGGGCGCTGCGCATATCCTGGCGCCCGTGCGCCGACTCCTCGCCCTCGTCAGCTCGATCATCTTCGTCGACGCGCTGCTTTTCACCGCGCTGACGCCGCTCGTTCCGGGCTACGCAGACGAGTTCGATCTTTCGAAGGTTGGAGCCGGCCTCCTCGTCGGCGCGTACGGAGCAGGGGCGCTTTTTGGTGGTATTCCCGGCGGCCTCGCCGCTGCGAGATTCGGGCCGAAGCGCGCCGTCGTCGGCGGGCTGCTGCTCCTTTCCGTCGCCAGCTTCGCCTTCGCCGCCGCGGATAGTGCCGGCGCTCTCGGCGCCGCACGCTTCGTCCAGGGACTCTCGAGCACCGCGACGTGGGCTGGCGCGCTCGCGTGGATATCTCTCGCCGCCCCGCGCGAGAGGCGCGGCGAGGTTATCGGAACAGCGTTCGGCGCGGCGGTCTTCGGGGCGGTCCTCGGACCCGTCTTCGGCGGTCTCGCCGGAGCTTCCGGAATCCGCCTCTCCTTCACAATCGTCGGCGTGGTCACGCTCGCGTTCGCGGGGCTCTGCACGCTGAGCCGTTCCACGCCGGTCGAGACCGCGACATTCGCCGGGCTCGGGCTCGCCCTTCGGGATCGACGCTTCCTCGGAGGTCTCTGGCTGAACATGCTGCCCGCGATGCTCTTCGGACTCCTCATCGTTCTCACGCCGCTCGCTCTCGACGACGCGGGCTGGACGACGGCCGGGATCGCGGCGGTCTTCTTCGGCGCCGGGCTCATCGAGGTCTTCCTGAATCCCTTTCTCGGCCGGTATACGGACCGCGTCGGACGCCTGCTCCCGATCCGCGTCGCGCTCACGGCATCGGTCGTCGTCGCGATCGCGCTGGCGTCGAGCTCGGAGCCCGCGCTCGTGGCCGTGCTCATCTGCGGAGCATCCATCAGCTTCGGCAGCCTCTACACGCCCGGCATGACCCTGACGTCACACCGCGCGGACGCCGCCGGACTCGCCCAAGGCCTCTCTTTCGGAGTGATGAACACCGCCTGGGCCCTCGGAGAAGTCGTCGGCCCCACGGCAGGCGGAGCTCTAGCCGAGACCTCCGGAGACGCGACTCCTTACCTCGTCGGCGCCGCCCTCTGCGCCGGCACGCTCGTCGCGACGTACCTCGTCGCAGGAAGGAGCCGACCTCGTGCGGCGTGAGCACTGGGATCGCAAGTACGCCGCATCCGAGCTTCTCTGGAGCGCGACGCCGAATCGCTTCGTCGTGGCCGAGCTCGCGGAGCTCGAGCCGGGCCGCGCACTGGATCTCGCCTGCGGCGAGGGACGGAACGCTCTCTGGCTCGCCGGGCTCGGCTGGGATGTCGTCGGGGTCGACTTCTCGGAGGTCGCGATAGCCCGAGCTCGCGAGTACGCCGGTCGCGAGCGATTCGAGATCGAATACGTCTGCGCCGACCTCCTCGACTACGAACCGGAGCCCAATGCGTTCGATCT
>DASTEM010000042.1:0-3326 GCA_035709545.1 Gaiellaceae bacterium
CCGAAGTGCCGGACGAACCAGGCCTGCGAGTACTTCGTCGGCGCTTCCCAGATGAGATCGTGGAAGGAAATCGAGTGCTCGATCTCGTCCACGAGGCCCGTGCGCAGCTCCCCGGTCGGACGGTAGATGCCGGCGGTACCGCCCTCGCGGCCCTCGGCGATCACCTTCCAAGCGCCCGCGTCGAGCTCCTCGCGGATCCATTGCACCCAGAGGTACGGCGCAATGTTGACGTCGGAGTCCTTCGAGCCGACCTCGGAGAGGACCACGAAGTCTCGCGAGAAGTCCGTGATCAGCTCGAGCTTCTGCTCGCGCGGGATCTCGAGCGTCCCGTCGGAGATCTCGACATGCGAGAAGCGGAAGTGCTCGAGCCAGCGCTTGAACTCGTCCATCTTGCTCTGGCCGTAGACGGCCTCGAAGAGCGTGCCGCCGCACACGACAGGCGTCTGGAACGAGCGATACAGGGCGATCTTCTTCTCGAGGTTGTTCGTGACGTAGCTCGTTCCCCAGCCGAGCTTGACGATGTCGACGTATTCGCCCGCAGTGTCGAAGAGCCCCTCGATCTCGCGCAGGTTCAGGCCCTTGTCGATGACGTGCGTGAGCCCGCGCTCGCGGGGTTTCCCCTCGCGGATCGGGACGGTGAGGAACGAGTGAACGTCAGAGGCGTGCATAGATCTCCTCCAGCTTTTGGTGGGCTCGAGCCTGGACATCGCGATACAGAGAGCCGCCGTGGGCGTCGATTCCGACCGTGAGCGGACCGAAGTCCTTGACCCGGAACTTCCACAGGCATTCGGGCATGAGCTCCTCCCAGGCGACTTCCTCGATCTCCTCGATCTGGGTCGTCTCGAGCGCAGCCGCCCCTCCGACGATCGCGAAGTAGACCATCCCGAGGCGCTGCATCGGCTCGATCGCCTCGTCCGGGAATCCGCCTTTCCCGCAGATCGCGCGGACGCCGTACTGCGCACCGAGGCCCTCGGTGAAGCGCACCATGCGGGCGCTCGTGGTCGTGCCGATGCAGATCTTCTCGTAGCGGCCGGGCCCGAGCTTGCGCACTCCCGGAGCAGTGTGGAGGAGGAACGCGCCCGTCAGATCCATCGGCGGCTCGACTCCCTGGTCGAAGATGCGGATCTGCGTGCGGTCGCGGATCCCGATGACGTGCCCCTGGACGATCACCTCGTCCCCGGCGCGGAGCTTTAGGATCTCGGCCGGGTCGGTGACGGGAAACGTGACCTCGCGCGTCGCCATTACGCGTCCCTCTCGTACTCGATAGAGCCGTCCGCCGCAACGTGAGCGGAGGCGCGCCGCGCCGCCCAGCACTGGTAGTTCACCGCGACGGGGTTGAGAGTCATGTGCGTGTCCGCGTTCTCGACATGGACGGACAGCACCGTCACGTCGCCGCCGAGGCCCATCGGACCGATGCCCGTCTCGTTGAGGAGCTGGTAGAGGTCGTCCTCGAGCTCGGCGACGAGCGGATCCGGGTTTCGCGTCCCCACCGGTCGAGCGATCGCCTCCTTCGCAAGGTGCATCGCGTAGTCGGCGGAGCCGCCGATCCCGACACCCACGATCCCGGGCGGACAGGGCTTCCCACCCGCGTCGACGATCGACTCGAGCACGAACTTCTTGATCCCCGTGACGCCGTCGGCAGGCACGCACATCTTGAGGAAGCTCATGTTCTCGGAGCCGGAGCCCTTGGGTACGCACTTGACGTCGAGACCGTCCCAGTCGGGAACGAAGTCCCAGTGGACGATCGGAACGCGGAACCCGACGTTCGGCCCTGTGTTCTCGCGAGTCAGCGTGTGAACCGTGTTCGAGCGCAGCGGATGATCCACGGTCGCACGTTCGGTGCCTTCCTTGAGCGCCGCGTAGATCCGCGCAGGGTGAAGCGGGAAGTGCTCGCCGACACTGCAGTAGTAGACCGCAAGGCCGGTGTCCTGACAGACGAGGTTCTTCTCCTCCTCGGCGACGTTGACGTTTCGCAGGATGGTCTGGAGGACGCGCTGACCGGTGACCGACGTCTCCTTCCTGGCAGCGTCCGCGAGCGCGTCTCTCAGGTCCTGGGGAATGTCCTTGAGCGCCCAGACGTACAGGTGCGCTGCCGCATCCTCGACCGCCTGAGAGAGATCCGTGGCCACGACGCTCACGCGCGGCTCCTCTCTGCAGCAGCGCGGCCCGCCCGACGGCCGAACACCGTGCATTCCAAGAGACTGTTACCCATCATTCGGTTCTTTCCGTGCGTCCCGCCCGCGATCTCGCCGCAGGCGAAGACGCCCTCGAGCGTGGTCTCCGCGCGCTCGTCAATCACAAGCCCGCCGTTCTGGTAGTGGAGGACGGGGTAGGTGTAGACCGGCTCCACAAGAGGGTCGATGCCCGCTCCGCGGTAGCGGCGCAGCATGTACGGGAGGGACACCTCGGCGTCCGCCAGCGCGATGCGCGTCGTGTCGAGGAGGACGGCAGGGCGCCCGTCGGGTGTGAGCACGCCCTTGCCCTTCTCGACCTCGTCGAAGATCGCCTGCGAGACCTCGTCGCGCGGGCCGAGGGAGTCGGTGAACTCCTCGCCGCCGGCGTTGAGCAGGACCGCGCCGTACGCGCGTGTCGTCTCGGGGATCGAGTACCCCTGCATCGTCGCCGGCCAGGCGCCGCCGTTCGGGTGGTACTGGAGCGCGTCGAGATCACGTGACTCCGCGCCGGCCTCCATCGCAATCCGGGTGACCTCGCCGGTCGCGTTCGGGTGGTTCGTCGAGAGCTCGCCGCGGGCCTCGGCCTCGGCGTAGCAGCGACCGCCTGCAGCGAGCACGACCGTGCCGGCCTCCACGTCGGCGGTGCTCTCCTTCGTCACGAAGGACGCGGTCCAGCCACTCTCGCTCGGCCGGAGCCCGGCGAGCACGTGCTGCGCGAGGTCCGCTCCCGTACCGGCCTCGAACGCCTCTCGGAGGGACTTGGTGATGGCATGACCGGTACGGTCGCCGACCTGGAGCAGCCGCTTGCGGGTCGCACCGCCGCAGCGCGCCAGCCGGTAGCCACCGTTCGAGCGCGTGAACTCGACCCCCATCTCCTCCAGCCAGTGGATCGCCGACGGGCCTTCGCTCGTCAGCACCTCGACGAGCCTGGAGTCGGCCGTGTCGTGCGAGCTCCGCATGACGTCTTCCGCGTGGATCTCGGGCGAGTCGTCCTCACCGAACGCAGCCTGAATGCCTCCCTGCGCCTTCGCCGAGTTGCACGCTTGCACCGTGGTCTTGGTAGCGAGACCGACGCGGGCGCTCGCGCGGTCGGCCGCGACTGCCGCCGCGAGCCCGGAGGCGCCACTCCCGATCACGAGCACGTCAAACGAG
>DASTEM010000043.1:0-2930 GCA_035709545.1 Gaiellaceae bacterium
GAACTCCTCGAGGTTCGCGCAGGGCGCGACCCGGAGCTTCAGGAGACCTTCTCCAGAGGCGCGTATTCGACCATCAGCCGTCGCTCGGTTCCATCCTCGGCGAAGCGGATCGTAACCACGCCACCCGGCTCCATCCCGGTCACGATCCCCTCCCCGAGCGAGCCGTGCCGAACCGTGTCACCGGTCGAGAGCGCGATGCCCGGGCGCGGCTCCGGCGCGGCGCCAGGCTGCGTGCCGTATCCGCTCCACGAGGACGGGCGGAGGCGCTCCCGCTCGACTTCGTTCGGCAGCTCGTCGAGGAAGCGGGACGAGAGGTTGTACGTGCGCCGGCCGAAGAGCGAGCGCGAGAGGGTGTGCGTCAGCGTCAGGCGCTCCATCGCGCGCGTCATCCCCACGTAGCAGAGCCGTCGCTCCTCCTCGACCCCCTGCTCCTCGACCGAGCGGGCGTGCGGAAAGATGCCCTCCTCCATGCCGATCATGAACACGGCGCGGAACTCGAGGCCCTTCGCGTTGTGCAGCGTCATGAGCGTGACGAGGCCGCGGTCGTCCGAGATCGTGTCTTGATCAGAGACGAGCGCGATGTCCTGGAGAAAGCCGGCAAGCGACGCGTCGGCAGTTTGCTGCCGGTACTCGCGGGCGACGCCGACGAGCTCCTGCAGGTTCTCGATCCGCCCGCGAGCTTCGATCGTCCGCTCGGCTTCGAGCGCCTCGAGCGTCCCCGTCTTCTCGAGCACGCGCTCGAGGAGCTCGTCCACGGGCAGCTCCTGCGAGAGCGCCATGAGCGACTCCATGGTGGCATGGAACCCGCGGATCGCCCGCGAGGACGCGGGAGCGACGCCCGCCGCCTCCGGATCGGCCATCGCCGCGAACAGCGTGCGGCCGGTGTTCTCGGCGTGCATGACGAGGCGCTGGATCGAGGTGTCGCCGATCCCTCGGCGCGGACGGTTCGCGATTCGCAGGAGCGAGGTCGCGTCCTGGGGATTGACGAGCACGGAGAGATACGCGGTCGCGTCGCGGATCTCCGCCCGCTCGTAGAACCGCGGGCCGCCGATGACCTGGTACGGGACGTCCTGGCGAACGAGCACGTCCTCGAGCACTCGTGACTGGGCGTTTGTGCGGTAGAAGACCGCAATCTCGCTCGCCGAATGACCGCGGTCGATGAGCGATGCGATCTCGGCCGCGACGAAGCGGGCTTCGGCGTGCTCGTCCTCGACTTCGATCGCGCGCACGGGGTCGCCCTCGCCGAGCTCGGAGAAGAGGCTCTTGGGCTTGCGCTCGCGGTTCTGCTCGATGAGCGAGTTGGCCGCGCGCAGGATCGTGTTCGTCGAGCGGTAGTTCTGCTCGAGCGTGACGACGACCGTCCCCGGGAAGTCCTTCTCGAACTCGAGGATGTTCCGGATGTCAGCCCCTCGCCACCCGTACACCGACTGATCGCCGTCGCCAACAACACAGACATTCGCGTGTTCGCCGCCGAGAAGCTGGAGGAGCCGGTACTGGGCGTGGTTCGTGTCCTGGTACTCGTCGACGAGGACGTACCGGAAGGCTGTCCGCCAGCGCTCGAGCGCCTCCGGGAAGCGCTCGAAGACCTGCACGGTGAGCATCAGGAGGTCGTCGAAGTCGACCGCGTTCGAGGCGTGCAGGCGGCGCTGGTAGAGGTCGTACGTCTCCGCGACGGTCTGATCCCAGAACGACGCGACGCGCTTCGCGTACTCCTCCGGCGAGACGAGCTCGTTCTTCGCGCGCGAGATCTGCGCGTGGATGCCGCGGGGCGAGAAGCGCTTCGGATCCTTGCCGAGCTGCTCGAGACAGGCCTTGACGAGCCGCACCTGGTCCTGGTCGTCGTAGATCGTGAAGGTCGACCGGTAGCCGAGCCGCTCCGCCTCGCGCCGCAGCATTCGGCCGCAGGCAGCGTGGAAGGTGAGGATCCAGATCGCGCGCGCGGTGGTGCCAAGCATTCGCTCGAGGCGCTCGCGCATCTCCCCCGCCGCCTTGTTCGTGAAGGTGATGGCGAGGATCTCGTTCGGCTTGACGCCGCACGCGCGGATGAGATGAGCGACGCGATACGTGAGGACGCGGGTCTTCCCCGAGCCCGCGCCGGCGACCACGAGCAGCGGCCCCTCGGTCGCGAGGACGGCCTCGCGCTGGGCCTCGTTGAGGTCGGCGAGATAGCTCTCGGGGGTGGCGACGGTCACGAGCCGATGCTACCCAGGCGCCTGGCGATCCGACGCGCGCGCGATCGTCACCCAGAGCGACCGGTGTTCCGACCCGAAACTCGGGCCTGTCGCGCGATCCGTGACGGTCAGCCCCCCCGAGTGCAGGAGCTGGTCGATGGGAACCCCGAGCGGGCCTGCACGTGTGGGCCACGTCGCTTGAACCCCGTAGCCGTACGTCGAGTTGCGCAGGTCCGCGGAATCCTCGAGCCGCTGGAGCGCGCTCGACCATGGCGTAGCGTTCAGGTCGCCGAACACGACCGTCGGGGTCAACGAGCGCCTAGCCCACGTACTCGCGGCGTCGAGCTCCCTGTTGCGCACCGCGCGACCGCCTGGCGTCGTGGGCGCGGCGGTGTGAACCGCGAGCGCGTGCACGCGCAGACCGCCGAGCTCGACGTCGAACGTCACCGAAGCGGTCGGAAGCGTCGGATCGAATGGGAAGCCGACGTTGGACACGCGCTCGCGCGCGAAAACGAGAATGCGGGGCTCGGGACGCCCGTCGCGGACGAACACGCGATATCCGCTCGGGCTCGTCTTCGACGTCCAGGCTCGCGACGGTTCGAGGATGACCAAGGCGTCCGGCTCACGATCCTCGAGCGCCCGTCGAACGACCTCGAAGTCGCCGTCGTGGTGCTGCATGTTCACGTGAGCGATCAGAAGACGTTCCGGGCCCGAGGCGGCGGCGAGGTCGTAGGTGAAGAACGGGACGAGAACGAAGGC
>DASTEM010000044.1:0-7144 GCA_035709545.1 Gaiellaceae bacterium
CTGCTCGAGGTTGGTGATCAGAGCCTCGCGGAAAGCAAGGTCTGCCTCGGCTCGAGCGACGATCTCGTCGATCGTGCGGCGTGCGCTCGGCAGCTCCTGCGCAGCCTGCACCCATCCCAGCGGTGCGGGTCGCAGGGCGCGGAGGAGTACTCCGAGCCGCTCTTGGTCATACGAGCGCGTCATCTACTCCCTAGACCCCTCGGACGCGTCGTTTCTTCCCTCGAGCTGGTCACGCAATCTGCCCAGGCACCGTGCGATCCGGCTAGCGATCGTTCCCGACGGCAGGTCGAGCTCGTTCGAGATCGTCCTGTAGCTCTGATCGCGCGTGAAGAAGCGGTCGAGGATGTCCTGGCAGCTCTCTGAGAGACCCGCGAGCGCCTCGCGGACGGTGAACGCCTCTTCCACTTCGGCGAGATCCGTGCTCTCGTCAACGCTATAGACCTCCTCGGCGGGAACCTCGCGGCCCTTGCTTGCGAGTGCATCGAGGCACCGACGACGGGTGAGCTGTGCGATCCACGGCCGGAGCGCCGAGTCGTCGCGGAGGCTGTCCAGGCGCGTGTAAATGCGAGTGAAGACGTCCTGGAACACGTCCTCTGCGTCCTCGTCGCTGAGCCGGAAGCCGCGTATAGCGATGGCATAGACGTAGCGCGAGTACCGCTCGACGAGCTCGTTCCACGCCCCAGGATCGCCGGCGCGGCAGTGTTGGACGAGCTCTGCGTCCGAGAGGGTGACGAGCCGGCTCACCCGAACGTGCTCAGCGGCCCGACTCCAGCAGGCGGGTTGCGATGTCGTGCGCGACCTGATCGCTGGCGAGTGCTCGCGCAAGCCGCGGGTCGTCTGCGCGAACACCGAGGTTCACCAGCACGAGATGTGCCGCCGCGCGCGCACCCCCTGCTGCCAACGCGGCGGCCGCCGCTGCATCGGCGCGATACTCTCCCGCCCCACGCTCGGCGGCGAGACTTGCGAGTGCGGCTGCATCGGCGCCCAGCTCGGCGATCTCGAGCGGTGCAGCAGCCGCTCGTTCGAGCTTCTGCTCGAGCTGGAAGTCCTTGCGCTCGTCGTCAGCGGTGCTCGCCTCCGCGTGACGGAGAGCCGTGAGCGCCTCCTCCCAGGCCGTGGCGTCGGACTGGACGAGTGCACCAGCGCGTTCGGCGATGACGAAGGCTTGCGCGGCGATGCCCGAGGCATCACCCCACGACTCGCCCGAGCAGCGTGCAACCATCGCGACGAGTCGCGCCGAGAACGCGACAGTAAGGGCGGCGGCCGAGCCACCGCCCGGAGCGCCTTCGTCCGCCGAGAGCTGCTCGAGGAATTCTCCGACTCGCAGATCGAGGTAGTCGTTGCTCAACGCAGGGCGAGTCTACGACGGTGTCGAGCTCGTTCATAAACTTCGCGGGCCGTGCCGCTGTATCTGACCGAGTCCGACGTCGCCTCCCTCCTCGACCCCGCGGATGCGGTGGACACGATCGAGGATTGCTTCCGCCGAATTGCCGCGGGCGAGGTCGAGATCGCGCCGCGACGCAGATTGCGACTTCCGGAGGGCGCACTTGCCGACATGGCCGCCTCGGATCATGGGCTCGGGTTGGCCGGCGGCAAGCTCTATGCGGCGACCGCTGAAGGTGCGACGTTCGTCGTATGCCTCTTCGATTCGGAGACGTCCGCGCTCGTCGCGGTTATCGAGGCCGATCAGCTCGGATGTCTCCGCACAGGTGCGGCGAGCGGCGTCGCCGCGAAGCACCTCGCACGGAGCGGCGCGGCCACGCTCGGCGTGATCGGGTGCGGACATCAGGCGGTCACGCAAGTCGAGTGCGTTCGCGCAGCCCTGCCGTCCCTCGAGCGCGTGGTCGCGTACTGCCGGACTTCCGAGCGACTCGCCGCCTTCTGCGAGCGCACGGGAGCGGAGCCGGGCGAGAGTCATCGCGATGCCGGCGCCCAGGACGTCGTCGTAACCATCACGAGCTCGCGGGACCCGGTCTTGCGCGGCGAATGGCTCGCTTCCGGAGCGCTCGTGATCGCGGCAGGGGCGAACGTCGCGAGCCGGCGCGAGCTCGACAATGCGGTGCTCGAGCGCGCGAGCTTCGTGTGCTGCGACTGGCGTGAGCAGGCGCGACTCGAGTCTGGGGATCTCATCGATCCCGTCGCAGCCGGCGTGCTCGACTGGCTCGAGGTGCACGAGTTGCACGAGGTCGTCTCAGGGGAGATCGCGGGCCGGCAATCGCAGGACGACGTGGTTCTCTTCAAGTCGAACGGCCTCGCCGCCTGGGACGTCGCTCTCGGCGCCGAAGCGCTTCGCCGTGCACGCGAGCGAGGGGTTGGACTGACGATCTGAAGCAATCGAGAAGGAGGTAGTCGTGAGGCGTGTCGTCGTGCGGTACAAGGTCAAGCCTGATCGGATTGACGAGCACCAAGGTCTCATCGAGCGGGTCTTTGCCGGCCTCGAGGAGACGCAACCCGAGGGTCTTCGCTATGCGAGCTTGCGCCTCGAGGACGGCCTGAGCTTCGTGCACATCGCGTTCGTGGAGACGCGCGACGGCTCGAACCCTCTGTCCGCGCAGCCCGAGTTCACCGAGTTCACGCGCGACCTCGAAGCGCGATGCGACGAGCCGCCCGTCGCAACTGACGTGAGCGTCGTCGGCGCCTACCGACTCTTCGAACCGTGAGCGGCGCGAAACTAGGCGAGGGTCGACTTGGCGGCTTCGAGCATGTCGCCCGAGATCGCCTCGATGATCTCCGGTCGATCGAGCAGGCGTCTCTGCTGCTCTGGCGTCAGGCGGTTCTGGACGTACCTGTCTTTCAAGACCTCGTCGAGCGAGCGACCGCCGTCGTGCTCGCGGATCACGTACCTCGCAACGTGCTCCTCCGCGGAGCTTCGCTGGAAGAGGAACGAGAAGAGATTCTTGAACGAAGACACGAGAAGCGATTGTATCCCGGTACATGAGACGAAGTACACGCGAAGGCCGTTATGCCGAGCGCACCCTCGTCGGCGTCGACGATGTCGGTGAGGAGGAGCGGATCGCAATCTGGATCGAGCGCCGCCAGGGAGCCGTGTGGGTTGTCGGCAGGGCGGTCAACTCCCAGCTTCGAGAGTCGGACGAGCCGCGCCCGGAAGACGTGATCTTCGAGGGCTTCGAGCTCGAAGACGCGCTCGACCGCGCCAACGAAGCGCTCGAGGACGACGTGAGCGTGCTCGAACGGGACGGCCTCCCAGCCGACGTAAAGCCGTTCACGCGCAAGGAAGTACTGCCCCTCCTCGAGCGCTGGTTCCTCAACCGCTGACGCCGCGGCCGGTGTAGCGTCCGCGGCTTCGTGCGGATCCGCGTCGGACACAGCCCGGACCCCGACGACGCGTTCATGTACTGGGCGCTGACGACGGACCTCGTCGACACGCGCGGGCACGAGTTCGAGCAGGTCCTCTCGGACATCCAGACGTTGAACCAGTGGGCGCGCGCGGCGCGGCTCGAGGTGACCGCGATCTCGCTCGCCGCCTACCCGTTCGTGCAGGAGGACTACGTTCTGCTTCCACATGGGGCGAGCATCGGCTCCGGCTTCGGGCCGATCGTCGTTGCGCGGGAGGCGCTGACGCGCGATCAGCTCCTCGAGCGGGAGATCGTCGTCCCCGGGACGATGACCACGTCATACCTTGCGCTTCGTCTCTTCCTCGGCGACTTCGCGCATCGCGAGCGCCCGTTCGACGAGATCCCCGACGAGGTGGCGGCAGGTCGCGCGGACGCGGGTCTTCTGATCCACGAGGGGCAGCTGACGTTCGAGGACTACGGCCTCGTCAAGGTGCTCGACCTCGGCGAATGGTGGCTCCTCGAGACCGGCCTGCCGCTGCCGCTCGGAGTCAACGTCGCTCGGCGCGATCTAGGCGACGACGTGCTCGCCGACGTCTCGGAGGTGCTCCGCGAGGCTATCCAGTGCGGGCTCGACAATCGGGCAGAAGCGCTCGAGTACGCCCTGCAGTTCGGTCGCGGGATCGACGCGGCCGTCGCGGATCGGTTCGTCTCCATGTACGTGAACGAGCTCACACGGGACTACGGCGACGAGGGCCGGAAAGCCGTGACCGAGTTGCTCCGACGCGGCGAGGCGCTGGGGGCGTTTCCCGCTCCGGTCCAGATTGACTTCGTCCCGTAGGGGCGAGATACATCTCGCCCCTACACTCCCCCGTCATGCGTGCCGTGATCCTTTCCGCCGTTCGCACGCCGATCGGCCGCTACGGCGGTGCGCTCGCGCACGTTCGGCCGGACGATCTCGCCGCGGTCGCGATTGCCGCCGCTGTCGAGCATGCCGGCATCGATCCCGGCGCGGTCGACGACGTCTACTTCGGCTGCGCGAACCAGGCCGGAGAGGACAATCGCAACGTCGCACGCATGGCTTCGCTGCTCGCCGGGCTGCCGCAGACGGTCCCGGGCGTCACCTTGAACCGCCTGTGCGCATCCGGTCTTTCCGCGGTCGTCTCGGCCAGCCACGCGGTCATGGCCGGGGATGTGGACGTGGCGATCGCGGGTGGGGTGGAGTCGATGAGTCGCGCGCCGCTCGTCATGGCCAAGCCCGAGGCGGCGTTCCCACGCGGGAACCAGACGGTCTGGGACACGACTCTCGGGTGGCGGTTCCCGAACCCGCGCCTTGAGGAGATGTTCCCGCTCGAGTCGATGGGCGAGACCGGCGAGAACGTCGCGGAGCGGTGGGAGGTCTCGCGCGAGGATCAGGACGCCTTCGCGCTCCGGTCGCAGCAGCGTTGGGCGGCGGCGCAGGACGCCGGGAGGTTTGCCGACGAGCTCGTTTCGGTCGGGGACGTGACGACAGACGAGCACCCGCGTCCGCAGTCGACCGCTCAGGCGCTCGCGGGCCTTAAGCCGGCGTTCCGCTCCGGAGGAACTGTCACCGCCGGGAACGCGAGCGGGATCAATGACGGTGCTGCGGCGCTCGTGATCGCAAACGAGACGAGGGCGAAGGAGCTCGGTGTCGAGCCACTGGCGACGTTCGTGGCGAGCGCTTCTGCGGGTGTCGACCCTCGGGTCATGGGTATCGGGCCGATCCCTGCCGTACGGAAGCTCCTCGAGCGAACTGGGATCGACGCAAGCGAGCTGGACGTCGTCGAGTTGAACGAGGCCTTCGCGTCGCAGAGCCTCGCGGTCATCCGCGAGCTCGGCCTCGACGAGGACAAGGTGAACGTGAACGGAGGCGCAATCGCGCTTGGCCATCCGCTCGGGATGAGCGGTGCGCGCCTCGTCGTGTCGCTCTTGCATGAGCTGCGTCGCCGCGATGGGCGTTACGGGCTGGCGGCCCTTTGCGTCGGCGTCGGCCAGGGCGTCGCTGCCCTCTTCGAGCGCTAACGGTGCGATACCGGTGGGCAGTTCTCTCCGCGGGGACACTCGCGCAGGCGAGCTTCTCGGCGAGCACGGTCGGGCTCGGTGTCATGGCGCCGGTTCTGCGTGAGGAGTACGGACTCTCGCTCACACAGGTCGGTGCTCTCCTCTCGGCAGCGTGGGTCGGCGCGTGTGTCACGCTCCTTCCCTGGGGGCTCGCCGCCGACCGCTACGGCGAGCGCCTCGTCCTCACGCTGGGCCTTGCCGGCTCCGCGGTGTGTCTCGTCGGCGCGGCGTACGCCGGCTCGTTCGAGGTGCTGTTCGGACTGCTGCTCGTCGCAGGCGCTGCTGGCGCGAGCGTGAACTCGGCAAGTGGACGTGCGGTGATGTTCTGGTTCTCGCCAAGTGAGCGAGGCCTCGCGCTCGGAATCCGCCAGACGGCGGTCCCGCTCGGTGCCCTCCTCGTTGCACTGGTCGTTCCGCCGCTCACGACCGGCGGCGATTCACGTCCTGCGTTCCTCTTTCTCGCCGCGCTCTCTGCTGTCGGAGCGGCCGCGGGTGGGCTCATCCTTCGCGATCGCGCGGACCACGAGCTCGAAGTCGAGTCAGTCGCACGCACGCTTCGGGATCGGAGAATCTGGCGGCTCTCGGTAGTGAGTGGCCTCTACGTGTACTCGCAGGTGGCGATCCTCGGGTTCGGCGTCTTGTTCCTCCACGACGAGCACGGGCTCGATGATGCTGACGCCGCACTCGTCATCGCGGTGGCGCTGATTCTCGGCGCCGCGTCGCGGATCGGCGCGGGCCGCTGGTCGGACGTGGTCGAATCTCGGATTCGCCCGCTCCGACAGCTCGGCATCGCGATCGCGGCGGCGTTCCTCATCACGGCGGCGCTTGCCGAGGGCCCGCTTGCACTGCTCGTCGCGATCGTGGTCATCGCAGGCGGCCTGTCCATGGCGTGGAACGGGCTGACGTTCACGGCAGTAGCTGAGATCGCCGGTGCCGCACGGAGCGGCGCGGCGATCGGCTTGCAGCAGACAGTTCTCTCGGCCGCCGGGATGGTCGGCCCCCTCGTCTTCGCGGAGACGGTCGCGGTCGGGTCGTGGGCGCTCGCATTCGCTTTCGCTGCGACTCTCCCGGTGATCGGCTGGTTCGCGCTACGTCAGCTCGAGGGTTACTAGGCTCTGCCGGGTGAGGATTGACGAGCGACTCGACGAGCTGTACGCGATCGGCGGCGGGCCCGGCGCGAACCGCCCGCATCCGAGTGCCGCGGAGGACGAGGCGTATCAACTTGTCGCGTCCTGGCTCGAGGATGCAGGTCTCGAGGTTGCCGTCGACGCGGACGGCAACCTCTTCGGACATGCCCAGGGGTCAGACCCCGGGACATGTCCAGTGTGGGTCGGGTCGCATCTCGACACCGTGCCAACGGGAGGGAAGTTCGACGGAGCGCTCGGTGTCGTCGCCGCGATCGAGGCGGTCGCGCGCGTGGGTGCGGGCTCGGTGGTCGCGTTCCGCGGGGAGGAGGTCGGATGCGTGGGCAGCCGGGCGTTGGTCGCGGCGCGCGCCACGCTCCCTCGGGCGTTTCTCGAGCTCCATATCGAGCAGGGGCCGGTGCTCGCGGAACGCGGACTTCCCTTAGGTGTCGTAACGGGGATCGTCGGCTACGCGCGCGGAGAGCTTGTCGTGGAGGGGCGAGCAGGCCATGCGGGGACGACGCCGATGGAGGGGCGAGACGACGCGCTCGTTGCCGCCGCGCGGGAGATCCTCCGGATCCGCGACGCCGCGCTGACCGTGCGGGACGCCGTCGCGACGGTGGGCAAGGTCGACGTGGCTCCCGG
>DASTEM010000045.1:0-7042 GCA_035709545.1 Gaiellaceae bacterium
GGCCTGTTGCAAGGGCAAAGGGAGCGCCGCCCAGTTCAGTGGGATCGATCCCGAGGAACAGGTGATGCATCACCGGATTGCCGACGAGCACCACTTCCAGGATGTCGGTCAGGTCGATATTGCCTTGCGTTGCAACTTCCTGGGCCAGCGTGTTCAGCGCCTGCCGGATGGCAACCGTCATTTCCTTCTCGCCGCCCGGATTCATCATCACGTACGAGACGCGGCTCATCAGATCCTCGCCAAAGCGGATCTGTGGGTTCATCTCTCCTGCGGAGGCGAGGACGTCCCCAGTGAGGAGATCGCAGAGGTGGCCCGCGACGGTCGTCGAGCCGACGTCGAAAGCGATCCCGTACGCGCGATCGTGGAGGCCCGCCCAGGCGGCAGTAATCGTCGAGCCGTCGTGCACCGCGACGGTGATTCCACCACTTCCGTCGAGCAGCGCCCGTTGGAGATCGGGAAGGACGCCCGGGTCCGCGTCGAGCCCTTCGAGCCCCCACTCGGCGGCGAGTGCATCTCGTACGCGCCGGAGGTCACCCGCCGCGACGCCGAGCTCGGCTGCTGCGACCTCGACGTAGTAAAGCCGCACGGCCGGGTCGATCTCGATCGGATGCGCGTCGGCCTCCTTTCGCACGACCTGGCGGTAGAGCTGGCTCTCCGGCGGGACGTCGATTACGACGTCGCCCGCGATGGCGGCGGTGCAGCCGAGCCGCCTGCCGGCTGCGAGGCCTCGATCCGCGGCGTATCGCTCCTCGACCTCTGCGGCCGGCGTCAGGTGCGAGGCCAGAGACGTGACTCCGTGCTTTGCATGCTCGCCCTCGGAGACCTCGATCTGGCAGCGGCCGCAGATGCCGCGGCCCCCGCACACCGAGTCGAGGTCGACACCCAGCGTCCTCGCGGCCTCGAGCACAGTCGTGCCGTGCTCGAACCGTCCTCGCCTGCCGGACGGGGTGAAGACGACGAGTGTTTCGCGCGCGGTCACGACGTCGCGGCCCTCCGCCGGCCCTCGCGTCCGCCGCGACGACCGCCGGTCGGCTTTCCCGGCGAGTCGCCGTTGCGGGCGATCCAGCTCGCGCAGTGCGCGTCGTTTCCCATCATCACGTCGGCCGCCTTGACCGCCTGCAGCATCTCCGTGTGCAGTGGGCTCGTGATCGCGCTGGTTAGCCCCGAGGCGATGGCCATCGGAAGGAAAGCGGCGTTGAGAGCGGTCCGGTTGGGAAGCCCGAAGCTCACGTTCGAGGCGCCGCAGGTGGTGTTGACACCCAGCTCCTCGCGCAACCGGCGCACGATCCGAAACACCTGTCGGCCTGCGCTCCCGATCGCGCCGATCGGCATCACGAGCGGATCGACGACGATGTCCTCCTTGGGGATTCCGTGATCAGCGGCGCGCGCCACGATCTTGCGCGCGACCTCGAATCGCTCGTCGGGGTCTTCGGAGATCCCTGACTCGTCGTTCGTAATCGCGACGACCGCAGCCCCGTGCTTGGCCACGAGCGGCAGGACCGACTCGAGCCGGTCCTCCTCCCCCGTCACCGAGTTGACGAGCGCCTTGCCCTCGTAGACGGCCAAGCCGGCTTCGAGAGCTGCGATGATTGACGAGTCAATCGATAGCGGTACATCCGTCACGGACTGCACCAGCTTCACGGTTTGCGCGAGTATGACTGGCTCGTCAATCAGCGGAATCCCCGCGTTGACATCGAGCATCTGGGCGCCGGCTTCCACCTGTGCGATCGCGTCAGCGATCACCGTGTCGAAGTTCCCAGCAGCCATCTCCTCGGCCAGCTTCTTGCGTCCCGTGGGGTTGATGCGCTCGCCGATGATCACGAACGGCCGCTCGAAGCCGATGACGACCTCCTTCGTCGCGCTGGAGAGAAGTGTGTCCGTCACGAATCTCGTCCGTCGGCGCGCACGAGGCGCTCGAGGGTGTCGTCCGGGTACGCAGCGTCGAGCCATGCGGCCTCCTCGCCGACCTCGGCCTCGAGATCGTCGCCACATTCGCGCTGCTCGCGCCGCCACTCTCCGAGATAAGCATCGGTGCCGATCAATCCGGCTCGCATTGCGGCAGCGTCAATCGCCTCCTGGAAGCGCTCCGGCAGCTGGGCGCGCGCCGACCGTCGTCCCTCCTTGGCAGTCACTTGCGCGGGAATGTCCCGCCACCAGATCACGGTGAGCTCAGGCAGCTGATGCCTCCACGAAGCGAGTCAGGGAAGGGACAAGGTCGCCGTATCCGGTGCGCTGCTCCTCGTACTCGAGCCCGAGCTTCTCAGCTGCCGCCCGGGCCCGTGCGCGGAGGTCCTCGTCCTCGGTCTGCGCCAGATAGAGAAGTCGCCGGTAATTGCCGAAGTACTGCGGCAGGAGCTCCGGGTGGCGGTCGAGCCCGAGCCCTCGAATGACGAGCGCATCGAAATGCCGCGCGAGGAAGTCCGTCAGGTAGAAGGTCGCGGGCTCCGCGTCGTGCAGCTCCTCCCACGTCGCATTGCCCGTGAGAAACCCGTAACAGTGCGCGCCTGGCAGCCGCTCGATGTGGTGTCTCTCGAGCACTTTGTCGAGCGCGCCCCCCGTGCCGCAGTCGGCGTAGGCGACAAGGACGCGTTCGTAGCGATCGCGCAGCTCGGTCAGCTTGGCATCGACGGCGGGGGCAATTAGCTCCGGCCGCGAGTGAAGCTTGGCGGGGAGGCAGCGGACGGTGACGTTCGTCCAGCCGTTGAGCCGGATAACTGCGAGCACTTCGCGCGCGATCGCCCCGCAGGCGAGGACCAGCACCTCGGGGCGCTCGGCCTCGAAGACGCGCTCTTCGTCAGGACGCAGTAGTTGCTGCACGGCGAGCCATGACGAGCGCCTGGGCGGTCTCGGCGGCGACGGCGGCATCCCGGCAATACGCGTCGGCGCCGATCGCCTTGCCGAAATCCTCGTTCAACGGCGCGCCACCGACGAGGACGATGAGGTCGTCGCGGATCCCCTTCTCCTTCAGCGTCTCGATGACGACCTTCATGTACGGCATCGTGGTCGTCAGGAGCGCGGACATTCCGAGGATGTCGGGCTCGTGCTCCTCGATCGCCGCCAGGTAGTTCTCGACCGGGTTGTTGATCCCGAGGTCGTACACCTCGAAGCCGGCGCCCTCGAGCATCATCGCGACGAGGTTCTTGCCGATGTCGTGGATGTCGCCCTTGACGGTGCCGATGACGACCGTGCCGACCCGCTCCGCTCCGGTCTCTGCGAGGAGCGGGCGGAGGATCGCCATCCCCGCCTTCATCGCGTTGGCGGCGAGCAGCACCTCGGGCACGAAGAGGATCCCGTCCCGGAAGTCGATGCCGACGATCCGCATCCCCTCCACGAGGGCGTCGTTCAGGACCTTGTCGGCTCCCCAGCCGCGCTCCAGCAGGATGTTCGTCCCCTCGACGATCTCGTCCGCCAGCCCGTCGTAGAGGTCGTCGTGCATCTGCGCGACGAGGTCGGCGTCGGTCAGCGTAGTGAGATCGAGGTTGTCGTCAGCCATTCTGGCCGTTCCATATCGTGGAACGATGCTGTATCGTGGAATTCTAGGAGATCCTGGACGATGGTGCAATCGCTCGAGCGTGCGTTCGCGATCCTCGACGAGGTGGCGCAGAGGCCGGCCGGCGTCACGTCGATCGCCGAGCGCGTGCGGCTGCCGAAGTCGACCGTTGCCCGGCTGCTTGCCACGCTGGAGGAGGTCGAGGCGGTCGAGCGCTTCGAAGGAGCTCGCTGGCGGATCGGACCCGGTGTCGCGGCGCTCTCGTCCGCGTCCTCGTCGGAGCGCAGCCTGATCTCTGTCGCGCGGCCTTTTCTCGCGGATCTCGTCGAGGAGCTCGGCGAGGACGCCGGTCTCGGACTTCCGGATGGGAACGAGATCCTCTACGTCGACCAGGTCGAGTCCGACAATCCCGTGCAGGTGCGCGACTGGACGGGAACGCGTGCGCCGATGCACGCTGTGCCATCAGGCCTCGTCCTGCTCGCGGAGTGGCCGGGCGACGCGCTCGACGCGTACCTCTCCGGTGACCTCGCTGCTCTGACGCGTCGCACCGTCACCGACCCGGTGCGGCTCAGGAAGCGGCTCGCGGAGGTGCGCGAGCTCGGATACGCGTGGGGCCTCGAGGAGTTCGCGGAGGGAATCGACTCGGTAGCAGCGCCCATCCGCGACGCGCGTGGCAACGCTGTCGCCGCGATCCATGTCCACGGGCCCGCGTACCGGTTCCCAGCGCTCGGCGAGGGAGAGCGCGTTGCCGAGCAAGTCACTAGAGCTGCGGGCGCCGTTGGTCGCCTGCTGGCCCGTGGTGAACGGGGATCCTCTCCGTGACCTCGGGCCTGCGATTCGTGGATCGCCAGACGGTGGCGTCGTCGCTTCCGTCGGCTCTCGACCAGATCGAGCTCGCTGCGCGTGTGTACCGCTCACTGGCGCGCGGGGAGGTCGAGATGCCACCCAAGATCGGTGTGCACCCGCGGCCTGACGCCTTCTTGCACGCGATGCCGGCCTATCTCCGCGAGCTCGACGTCGTCGCGATGAAGTGGGTATCCGGCTACCCGGACAACCCTGCACGCGGCCTGTCGGCCATCAGTGGGGTGATCGTCGTGAACGACGTCGAGACCGGAGTTCCGGTTGCTGTCCTCGACGCGGCGGAGATCACGGCGGCACGGACCGCGGCCGCGTCGGGAGCTTGCGTGGAGGCGTTCGCGCCCGAGGGTTGGGGCGTCGCCGCCGTGCTCGGCTGCGGCGAGCAGGGGCGGTACCACTGTGAGGTGCTCCGTGCACTCAACCCCGGCTGCGAGATTCGAGCGTACGACCCGGTCACGGAACGGGCTCGGGACGTGTGCTCGGGCGCCCTCGTCGTGGACGATCCGCGGGCGGCCGTCGCGGGCGCAGACGTCGTCGTAACCGCGGGGCCCATCCTTCGCAACCCACCGTCTCCTCTCGACGAGTCGTGGGTCGCGGAGGACGTGCTCCTGCTCCCGATCGACTTCGACTTCTACGTCGCAGCCGCTGCAGTCGAGGCGTGCGACCTCTTCCTGACCGACGACGTCGCCCAGTACGCCGCGTACCGAGGGCACGGATACTTCCGCTCCTGGCCGGACCCGCACGCGAGCGTCGGCGAGGGTCTCGAGCAGGAACTCGGGGCGCGCCGTGTCGTGTGCGCGAACCTCGGGGTCGGCGCGCTCGACGCGGCATTCGCGCACGCGGTTCTCAGTCGCCTCGAAGGGTGAGCCGCAGTTCGCCCAGCTTGGAGCACCGCACGCCGCGACGCGCGTGAGACACTGCGCCCGCCGTGCGCCCTTCGATCCGTGTCCTCGACGACGACCTCACGACGCAGATCGTCGACGAGGCGAAGCGGATCCTCTTCGAGACCGGCGTCGAGGTGCGTGGTCAGGTGCTCCGCAAACGGCTGCTCGACGAAGGGCTGCCGCTCGACTCGAGAGGTGAGCGTGTTCTCTTCCCACCTGACGTGGTCGACACCGCGCTCGCGCAGGCGCCGTCGTCCTTCACGCTCTATGACCGCGACGGCGAGCCGCACGCGGATCTCGGCGGCGACCGAGTGCACTTCGTCCCCGGCTCGAGCGGGCTGCGCGTCGATGACCACCGCACCGGCGAGACACGGCTCGCGACGACGACCGACTTCGTCGAGTACGTCCGCCTCGCCGACGGGCTCGAAAACATCGCGTACCTCGCGACGGCGTTTTCGACGTCCGACGTTCCGCCGGAGATCTCGGACGCTTGGCGCGTCTATCTCTGCCTGACCGGCTCGCGCAAGCCCGTCGTCTCGGGGGCGTTCACAGAGCACGGCGTCCCTCGGATGGTCGAGATGATGCAGCTCTTCCGCCGCGACCGGGCCGACCTCATCGCGCGCCCGATGTCCATCTTCACCGTGACCGCGACAGGGAACTTCCGCTACGGGGAGGACTCGTGCCAGAACCTCGTCGACTGCGTGGAGGCGGGAATCCCGGTCGAGATCGTCCCCGTCACGCTGATGGGGCTGATCGCACCCGTCACGCTCGTGGGCGCAACGGTCTTCCACACGGCAGACGTCCTTGCCGGAGTGACGATGGCTCAGCTGATCCGACCAGGCGCGCCCGTGCTCTTCGGTGGTGCGCCTGCGACCTTCCACATGAAGGCCGCAAGCGCTCCGATGGCCGCGATCGAGGCGCTGCACCTCGACGTGGCCTACGTCCAGGTCGGCAAAGCGCTCGGCCTCCCCACCCAGGCGTACATGGCGCTCTCGGACGCGAAGGTGCTGGACGCCCAAGCGGGTGCGGAGACGTTCGGCAGCGCCCTCCTCGCCGCGCTCGCCGGCGTGAACTCGGTCTCGGGACCGGGGATGCTCGACTACGTGCTCGTCTTCTCGTTGCCGAAGCTCGTCTTCGACGACGAGCTGTGCGGACAGGCGCTGCACTTCGTTCGCCCGATCGAGCCGCGCGACGACCTTCCCGCCGGAGATCTCGTGAAGCACCTGCTCGACGAGGCGCACCTGATCATGGCCGAGCACACGACGCGGCACTGGCCGAGCGAGCTGTGGCTGACCGGGTCGACGTTCGACCGGGACAACCGAGAGGGCTGGGAGCGCAAGGGGGCGAAGACGCTCGAAACGAGGGCCGCCGAGGAGGTCGAGCGGCGACTCGCCGCGTACCAACCCGTCGAGACCGACTCGTCCGTGGACGAGGAGATGCTCGCGATCGTTCGAGCCGGAATGGAGCAGCCGGCTGAGCTACCGGAGGTGCCTCCGCTTGCCGAACCGGCTGCGGCGGAGACGACAGGGGGTCGACGTCAGAACCGGCGGCGCGCCCCGCGGACCTAATAACGGCTCAGCCGGCGCTCGGGGCTTCGATCCGTTCGACCAGCAGCGTGGCAACGTCCGCGACCCGCAGCTCGCTCCCGGTCTGGCGGACCCCGTCGTCGAGCATCACCGTGCAGAAGGGACACGCCACGGCGAGCGTTTCGGCTCCTGTCGCTGCTGCCTCGCGGGCGCGCTCCTCGTTGATCTGGCTGCCGCGCTCCTCCATCCACATGTGCGCGCCGCCTGCGCCACAGCAGAACGTC
>DASTEM010000046.1:0-4507 GCA_035709545.1 Gaiellaceae bacterium
CGCCGGTGGCGCCGCAACGGGTGACCGCGTCGAGCGGATCCTCGCCGAGAGGGTTCTCGGGCACCCGCGAATTCACGTCGCCGAGGGCGAGCGGATGCGATCGCTCTGGTACACGGACGACCGGTGCGTTGGAGTGATCACCGACGACCGTGCTGTGAGCGCCCGGGCGACGCTGCTCGCGACCGGTGGAGCTGCGGCGCTCTGGGAGCGAACGACGAATCCGTCCGGGTCCGTCGGCGATGGAATGGCCGCCGCGTATCGCGCAGGCGCGGCTGTGGCAGACCTCGAGTTCGTCCAGTTCCATCCGACGACGCTGGTCGACTCGTCTTTGCTCCTCTCGGAGGCGCTACGCGGAGAGGGCGCTGTGCTCCTCGACGATCAAGGCAGACGCTTTACGGACGAGCTTGCCCCGCGCGACGTGGTTGCCCGGGAGATTGCCGCGCGGGGGACCGTGCTGCTCGACCTGCGCGCGATCGACCGCGCCCGTTTTCCGACCCTTATGGGCAGCCTGCTCGAGGAGGGCTACGACCCGGCCGAGGCGCCGATTCCTGTTGCCCCGGCTGCTCACTATTCAGTCGGTGGCGTCCTCACAGATCTCGACGGGCAGAGCGAGCTCCCGGGCCTCTACGCGGCCGGGGAATGCGCTGCGACCGGAGTCCATGGCGCTAACCGCCTCGCGTCGAACTCGCTGCTCGAGTGCCTCGTCTTCGGCCGCCGCGCTGCGCTCAAGGCGCTTGCCGAGCCCGGCCTGCCGGCTCGCCTCCCCGACACACCCGAGCCGGCGGTTGCGGAGCTCGTGACGCCGGAGCTCCGCGCCGGGCTCTGGCGTGACTGCGGCCTGATCCGCGACGCGGCGGGTCTCGAGCGGCTCCGGTCTGCACCGCACCTGCTTACGCGGCTCATCGCCGACAGCGCCTACGCGCGGGAGGAGAGTCGCGGGTCGCACTTCCGCGTCGACTTCCCAGCGGAGGACGAAAGGTTCGAGCGACATGTCGTCTTGCGAACGGGCGCCGAGCCCGTACTCGAGTCATGGCAGTAGCCACCGACACGCTGGAGCGCGTCGTCTTGGCCGCGCTCGCCGAGGACGTCGGGCAGTGCGACGTAACCACAGAGGCGACGATCCCTTCCGACGCGGTCGGGACGGCGGAGCTCCTGGTGAAGGAGCCGGGAGTCGTGTGTGGGCTGCGCGCTGCCGAGGCGACGTTTCGCGCCCTCGATCCCGAGCTCGAGTTCGAGTCGCTCGTCCCGGAAGGCGGTGTGGTCGAGCAGGTCGCGACGGTCGCGGTCGTCACCGGGTCCGAGCGCGCGATTCTCACGGGCGAGCGGGTCGCGCTCAACTTCCTCGGACGCCTCTCGGGCATCGCGACGCTGACGAGGCGTTACGTCGACGCGGTGGCCGGCACCGGCGCGGCCATCCTCGACACGCGCAAGACGACACCTGGACTGCGCGCGCTCGAGAAGCACGCCGTCGTGTGCGGCGGTGGACGCAACCACCGCTTCGGCCTCGACGACGGGGTGTTGATCAAGGACAACCACCTCCGCGCCTCAGGCTCGATCGCAGACGCCGTCGAGCGCCTTCGCGACGCGACGATCCTTCCGGTCGAGGTCGAGTGCGACACGCTCGAGCAGGTGTCGGAGGCGCTTAGCTCCGGCGTCGACGCGATCCTCTTGGACAACATGGCCCTCGACGAGCTTCGGTCGGCGGTCGCGCTGGTCGGCGGGCGCGCGCGTCTCGAAGCCTCGGGCGGCATCACGCTCGACAACATCCGCGCGGTCGCCGAGACCGGTGTCGACGAGATCTCAGTCGGCGCGCTCACCCATTCCGCACGTTCTCTCGACGTCTCACTGGAGCTGAAATGACGACTCTCGAGCTTTCAACCATGCAGGAGGAGATCCGTGCTCTCGCCGCGGAGCGAGGCGCCGTGATACTCGCCCACAACTACCAGGTGCCCGAGGTCCAGGACGTAGCGGATTTCGTCGGCGACTCGCTCGGTCTCTCGCGCGAGGCCGCCGCGACGGACGCGGAGGCGATCGCGTTCTGCGGCGTGCACTTCATGGCCGAGACGGCCGCGATCCTGAGCCCGGAGAAGACCGTGCTCATCCCGGATCTCGAAGCCGGCTGCTCGCTCGCCGCGTCGATTACGGCGGATCAGCTCCGCGCCTGGAAGGCCGAGAACCCGGGCGCCGTCGTCGTCTCGTACGTCAATACAACAGCCGAGGTGAAGGCGGAGAGCGACTACTGCTGTACGTCGGGCAACGCGAAGGGCGTCATCGACGCGATTCCGCTCGACACGGAGATCCTGTTCTTACCGGACATGTTCCTCGGTCTCTGGCTCGAGAAGGTCACCGGCCGGAAGCTGCGGATCTGGATGGGGGAGTGCCACGTCCACGCCGGGATCCGCCCACGTGACATCGAGCGGATGCAGGCCGAGGCGCCGGACGCGGAGTTCCTCGTGCACCCCGAGTGCGGCTGCGCAAGCCAGTGCATGGCGTTCGGGAACTCGAAGACGCACATCCTCTCGACCGAGGGGATGATCCGGTTTGCGAAGCAATCTCCGAAGGAGCGCTTCCTCATCGCGACCGAGACGGGGATCATTCACCGGCTGCAGAAGGAAGCGCCGGAAAAGCGCTTCGAGGCGGTGTCCGAGAAGGCGATCTGCCGTTACATGAAGATGATCACGCTCGAGAAGCTGCGCGACTCGCTGCGCGACTGGAAGTACGTCGTCACTGTTCCGGAGGACGTCGCCGAGAGGGCGCGCGGTGCGATCGACCGCATGATCGCGATCTCGTGAGGGCGCTGACAGACGCGGCGCGGGAGTTCCTCCGGAATCCGTTCGTCGGTGTCGTGACGGACCTGAGGCCGGACGGGTCGCCGCACTCCACCGTCGTCTGGGTCGATGTCGACGATGCTGGGGTCTCGTTCAACACCGCGTACGGCCGGGCGAAACCGACGTACATCGCCCGCGACGGGCGCGTCTCGTTAACGGTCGTCGACCCCGAGGACCCGTACCGCTGGCTCTCCGTCAGCGGGCGCGCAACGCTCGTGGACGACGGCGCCGACGATCAGATCGACCGACTGGCAAAGAAGTACATCGGCGCGGACTCGTACCCGTTCCGGCGGCCGGGTGAGCGCCGAGTCACCGTCCGCATCGCGATCGACAAGCTCGACGGGCGCGGCATCGACTGACAATACGCCGCGGTCTGGCTGAAGCCAGACCGCGGAAGTATGTGTGCCTAAGTCGTTGGCGTCTCGCTTAGCCAGACCCCAACCGTCCCGCACTCAGGCCGTGCGGACGGAGTGCACCGGCGGGAGCTTCGTCGCCGCCGTGGACCACGTCTTCCCCGCATCTCCCGAGCCGAAGACGTCTCCCGAGGTCGCCCCGAAGTAGAGCCCCATGCTCGGACCGGCCCCCTCGCCGCAGAACGCCTGGCGCAGGATCGTGAGGTACGCATTCTCCGAGGGGAGCCCCTTGCCGTGCTCGATCCAGCTCGCACCCGCATCGCGGGTCTCGTAGACGCGCACGCGACCGTCGGGAGTCACGCGGTCCACGTCCGCGACGAGCGGGATGACGTAGGCGCTGTCCGGGTCATCGGGATCGATCACCATCGGAAACCCGAAGTCCGAGGGGAGTCCGTCGGCGACGGACACCCAGCTCTCGCCCGCATCGTCGGAGCGGTAGACGCCGCCATGGAACTGCATGAACAGCCGCTCGGGCCGTTTCGGAGCGCGGTGCATGTTGTGGACGCACAGCGTCAGCGTGTCCTCGCGGGCCTCCTCGGGCATGTAACGCGGATAGAGGTTCTTGTTCCCGTTGCGCCAGGTTTCGCCGCCGTCGTCCGAGAGCCAGACGCCGACCGCGGAGATGGCGAGCGCGATGCGCGATGGATCTCCCGGCCAGGTCGCGATCGAGTGCATGCACATGCCGCCCGCGCCGGGGCTCCATTCGGGACGCGTGGGCTGATCCCAGAACGCCTTGTTCAGCTCCCAGGTGGCGCCTCCGTCGCGCGACTCGAACAGGACGCCTGGCGCCCCGCCCGCGTAGAGATGGTCGTCGTCCTCAGCGGGAACGATCGTCCAGAGTCGCTCGAGCGGCTTCTCGGCGTCTTCGGGGAGCTCGACGCCGCCGGCCTGCTCCCACTCGGTCGCGAGGTCGTCGGTGTAGAAGACCTTTGGCCCGTAGAACGCCGAGGTCACGCACGCCAACGTCCGTCCCGTGCGCTCGTCGCGCGTCGCGAACTCGACCGGCTCGCCGGCGAAGTGGCGCGAGGTGATTTCGAATGCGCCGCCCGGCTCGCCTTCGAGCACGAACAGACCTTTCTTCGTTCCCACCAGCAGCTGCGTCATGCCTCAGCCTCCCGAGATCGCAGGGAGAACGTGCAGCCGGTCACTCGCGCCGACTGACGTGTCCTCCCGCCCGTACTCCTTGTTGACGAAGACGTTGATGTGCTCGCGGATCTGCCCGCGCTCGTCGAGGATCCAGCCTTTCACGTCGGGGTGCTCGCGCTC
>DASTEM010000047.1:0-10953 GCA_035709545.1 Gaiellaceae bacterium
TCGTGTCCATGCCGGCCTGGTCCATGACGAGCGCCGACTCGAGCATCTCCTCGAGCGGCTCCATCGTCAGCTGCATGACGCCGATCCGAAACGGGACAGCCATGGGCATCCGGTTCTAACAGGTTCGGGGATCGTCGTGCACACCGGAGCGGCGCCTCTCGGCGCCGCTCCGTTCTTCGTTCTGCACTGTCTCAATGCGTCAGTCGCCCACCGCGGAAGTGCTTAACGGACAAGCTTCCGCCGATGAGGAGCCCGAACATGAGCACGGACGTGGCTCCAACCGCAGCGGCCCCCCAGTCGAACCCGCCATCGTCGGAGCCAAGACCGACGGAAACCGGCGTCGTCGACCGCAGTAGCGCTCCCCGCTCGGGGCCGTCGACGTAACCGACGAGAGCCTCCGACGCCACCGGCCCCTGCGAACGCTCATTCGCGTAGAAGTACGCGATCGCCGCGTCTCCAGACGTCGCCGCGGTCGCACGCTCGTTCGCCCGGAAGTACGCGATTGCCGCCTCGGCGGACGTCAACGCTGAATGGCGCTCGGGACCGTCCCGGTAGCTGTCGAGCGGTGTACCCGCGGCCGCCGGGCCGGCCACCGCGAGGGCCGAAAGGGCGAGTGCCGCTGCCGTCTTGATCTGCTTCTGGAGCTTCATGACCTACCTCCTGTTCCACGATCGCCTTGTGCGATCGACTGCGACCACGATCGAAGACGGTGGTTGCGCTGCACTTACCGACGGGTTACAACCGCTTACACCAGCAGATGGACATTCGGATCCTCGGCCCTCTTGAGGTCGAGCGCGACGGTCGACTGGTTTCGCTCGGCCCGAAGCAGCAGACTCTGCTGGCGATCCTGCTCATCCACCGCGGAGCACCCGTCCCGGCAGACCAACTCGTCGAGGAGCTCTACACGGGACGTCCGCCGCGGAACGCCACAAAAGCCCTCCAAGTGCACGTCTCTCGGCTACGCAAGTCGCTCGGGGACGGATCGCGCCTAGAGACGTCGGCAGGTGGCTATCGCCTCGCGCATGAGCCGGGCGCTCTCGATCTGCATCGATTCGAGGATCTAGCGGATAGAGGCAGGCGCGCGCTCGCGGACGGTGACGAAAACCTCGCCTCCGCACTGCTCGCCGAGGCGCTTGCTCTTTGGCGAGGTCCTCCCCTCGCGGACTTCAGATACGCAGACTTTGCTCAGGCCGAGATTGCGCGCCTGGAGGAGCTCCGGCTCGGGGTTCTCGAGGAACGCATTGATGCCGACCTCGTCGCAGGCCATCACTCGTCGCTCGTCGGTGAGCTCGAAGCACTCGTCGAGGAGCACCCGCTGCGCGAGCGCCTGAGAGCACAGCTGATGCTGGCCCTTTATCGCTCCGGGCGACAGGCCGAGGCGCTCGAAACGTTCCAGGAAGCGCGAAGAGCGCTCGTCGACGAGCTCGGCATCGACCCCAGCCGAGCCCTACGGGAGCTCGAGAAGGCCATCCTTCAGCAGGATCCAGCCCTCGATCTCGCTGCAACGCCGGTTGAGGGAGCCGAGCCCGCGAGAAGTCGAACCGAGGCGGTTCCTCTTGAACCCGGTACGGAGATCCAGCCCGGCGAGGCGCGGAAGCTGGCGAGCGTGGTCTTTGCCGACCTCGTCGACTCGACGCTGCTTGGCGAACAGGACCCAGAGCGCACTCGCGTCCTCCTCGACCGCTTCTACGACGCGATGGCAGAGGAGGTGCGGCGGGCCGGAGGCACGCTCGAGAAGTTCATCGGTGACGCGGTGATGGCGGTCTTCGGTGTCCCAACTGCATACGAGGACCATGCGGAGCGTGCGCTCCACGCCGCGCTTGCCATGCAGCAGCGGTTCGGCGAGCTGTTCGGTGACGCGCTCGGCCTCCACACCGGCGTCTGCACAGGCGAGGTCTTCGTCGCGCAGCGGAAGGGCGCCAGCTTCGTCACCGGTGACGCGGTGAACGTCGCGGCCAGGCTCCAGCAGGCAGGTGCGCGGGGAGACATCCTCGTCGCCGAGCGCACGATCGCCGCAGTCGGAGCCGCCTTCGAGTTCGAAGACCCGACGACAGTCGAGGCGAAAGGAAAGTTGGGCGGGGTTGCATGCCGCCGCCTGGTCCGAGCCGTTTCGCTGGCGAGGCCGAGGGGTCTCCTCGGGCTGCGTCGCGCCTTCGTGGGGCGGGAGCAGGAGATCGAGGTCCTGCGCGCAGCGTATAGGCGCGCCATCGACGGGCAGGAGCCGCACCTCGTGACGCTGATGGGCGACGCCGGAATCGGCAAGACGAGCCTAGTACGGGAGCTGTGGGGATGGCTGGGCGCTCAGCCGTCCAGACCCCTGCTACGCGCAGGACGCTGCCTACCCTACGGGCGCGGCATCACGTACTGGCCGCTGGCCGAGGTGCTCAAGGAACATCTCGGGATCCTCGACAGCGATTCGCCCGAGGCGGTTCGGGAGCGGCTTGGCAGACGTGAGATCCTCGGTGTAACGCTTGGGCTCGAGATCGCGTCCGACGTCCATCCGCTGGCGGCCCGCGAGCAGCTTCACGATGCCTGGATCGAACTGCTTGACGAGCTCGTCGCGCAGCAGTCGGTGGTCATCCTCGTCGAGGACCTGCATTGGGCGGAGGAACCACTGTTCGACTTGCTTGACCGCCTTCTCCGTGACGTCTCCGGCCCCCTGTTCCTGGTCGCCACGGCACGGCCGGAACTGCTGGACAGGCGCCCGACATGGGGTGCAGGTCGTCGTAACGCCGCCCAGCTCTGGCTAGAGCCGCTTTCCCTCGAAGACGGCACTTCGATGCTCGAGGAGCTGCTGGGGTCCGAGCTCCCCGCGCGGCTATGTGAGCTCGTCCTCGCCAACACCGAAGGCAACCCATTCTTCGTCGAGGAGCTTGTCGGAGCGCTAGTCGATCGTGGGTTCCTACAGCGTTCGAACGGAAGCTGGAGGGCGCACGACTTGCCCGAGCATTTCGTCGTCCCGGATTCAGTGCAATCGATCGTCGCCGCCCGTATCGACATGCTCGGCGCGGCCGAGAAGGCTGCGCTCCAAGCCGCGGCCGTTGTTGGCCGCGTTTTCTGGGCAGACCCGGTCACCGAACTCCTGGCGGGAGCCCATGCCGACCTCGGGGTGCTAGTCGAGCGCGACTTCATCCGTCGGCACTCGGTTTCGTCCATGGCGGGCGAACGCGAGTTCGCGTTCAAGCACGCCCTCACGCGCGACGTCGCGTATGAAAGCCTCCCGAAGGCGAGGCGGGCGCAGCTCCACGCCACGCTCGCGGAATGGCTGGAGCGCCTCGGGGAAGGGCGTGACGAGCACGCACCGTTGCTCGCGCACCACTACGCCGAGGCAGTGCGACCCGAGGACCTCGACCTTGCATGGCCGAACGAAGAGAAGCGGGCTGAGCAGCTGAGGGCGAAGGCGCTTACGTGGCTCGAGCGCGCCGGAGAGCTCGCCGCGGGCCGCTACGCGCTCGACGAGCAGATTGCGCTGCTGCAGAGGGCCGTCGAGCTGCAGCAGAGCGAGGCACGGCGCGGAGAGCTCTGGCAGGCGATCGCGCGCGCACACCTGCGCAGGTTCGACCAGGCGGGTTTCCGAGCGGCACTTCACGCCGCGATCGACGCGAGCATCGACCCCGCAGCGGCGGCCGATCTCACGAGCCGACTCGCGCTCTGGGACGCGATGCGTTGGAATCACGCCGAGGATCGGGAGCTGATCGAGGGGTGGATCGAGCGCGCGCTCGGGCTGGCGGGAGAAGGCAGCGCGGCGCGAGCGCGATCTCTGGTGGCGCGCTCGTACTGCCGTCCTCAGGAGGCGGAGACCGCGGCCCGAGAAGCCTGCGCGATCGCCGAGGAGCTACCCGACCTCGAGCTCCGGTCCTACGCGTTCCACGCGCTTGCCGACGCGGTCCTCGCAGACGCGCGCTACGACGAGGCGCGTCGATGGGCGGAGCGAAGGCTGGAGCTCCTAGACAGCATCGACGACCCCGATCATGCCGCCGACATCTACTGGAGTGCGATTCCCGGCTACCTTGGCCTCGGCCGCTTCGATGACGCCCGCCGGCTCGCCGGGCTGCACGACGAGGTGACGAGCCGGCTCTCGCCCCACCATCGGCTGCACGGCGTCGCGTTCCTGCTCGAAGTCGAGGAGCTTGCCGCGAACTGGCAGCGCATCGGTGAGTTGACGCGGCGGGCGGAGCAAGCCGTGGAGGCGAGTACGCCGTGCACCTACCGACCGCGATCGCTCGCCGTCTGCGCGCTTGCTGCCGCCTGTATTGGACAGGAGGTCGAGGCGAGCCGCCTCGAGCGCGCCGCCGCCGAGCATGGCGCCGAGGAGTACGGACGCGTTGTGGACACGCGAATCCGCCTCGCGCTCGTGCGCGGGGATTTCGACACCGTGCGGAGGCTGGTGGCACAGCCCGAGGTGCCGCAAAGGACTCTCATCCGGAGCACGAAGCTCGCGCCGGTAGCCGCCCGGCTCGACGCGCTCGCTGCCCTCGGGGACCGCAAGGGAGTGGAGACGGAGGCGCCGCACTGGCTCCAGCCCGACACGTACCTCGAACCATTTGCCCTGCGGGCACTCGGCATCGTGCGCGAGGAGTCGGCGCTCGTGGAGCGCGCTGCGGCCCGCTTCGACGCGATGGGCCTGGGGTGGCATTCGGCCCAGACCCGGGCGTCGCTCTGACGACTAGCTCTCTCATCAACGAGACCGCGAGGGCGCGGGCCCGAAGCCGAGGAGAAAGCGTCCGGGTCCGCCAGCCTCCTGCACGACTCTTGCATCCATCGCAACCTGCACGGGATGCCGTGTGAAGGGCGAGATGATCCCCCAGCCGATCGTCAGCCGTTTCGTCTCGCGCGCCATGAGCGCCGAGACGACGGTCGAGGAGCGTGCCTCCATCCCGTGCTTGCGCCACCACGGGTACGCCTCCGCGAGCCAGATCGTGTCCATGCCGGCCTCGTCCATGACGCGCGCCGACTCGAGCATCTCCTCGAGCGGCTCCATCGTCAGCTGCATGACTCCGATGCGGAACGGTGGGCTCACGGGGTGGTTCCATCGTCCATACCCGCGCTCTCCGCGGCCATGATCTCACGAATGATCTCGATCGCCACGGACGCGCGAGGATATCCGACGTAGACCGCGAGGAAGGTCACCATGGCCTCGAGCTCGTCCGGCGTCAACCCATGGTCGAGCGCCCACCGGGTGTGACCGCGCAGACGAGCATCAGCACCGCCTTGGGCGACGAGCGCCGCGAGCACGACGAGGCTCCGATCGCGTAGTGAGAGGACGTCGTCGGCCCAGGCGCCTCCGGCGGCGTTGATCGCCTCGGTCGCCATACGTTCGCCGACGATGCGCTGGAGTTCCTCGACCGCCTTGTCCTCGGGAAGGCGGAACTGACTCGCGTAAGCGGCGCGGCCCCGTGCGGCTCGTTCGTTGTCTTCACCCATTGTGCTCGGCGTGGAAACACTCGATCGCGAGCCCGATCCACTCGGGCGCGTCCCAACCGGGATAGTCCGCACGGATCTGCGGCTCGAGGGTCGCCTTCACTTCGTCGAGTGCGCCGGCAGCAGACCGAACCCGACTGCGCACGTCCTGGAGGTACGAGCTGACCCGACCGATGAGCTCCGGCCCCGCCACTTCACCGTGACCGGGGACGACAACCGCTGGCTCGAGCTCCTCGAGCCGGCCGAGAACGTCGATCCACAGGCTCCCATCGACGTCGGCATCCTGCGGCGGGAACCACGGGAAGATCGGAAAGATCCGGTTCTCGAGCAGGTCGCCTGCGAACAGGACGCGCTGCTCTGGCAAGAAGATGACCTGATCACCGCGCGTGTGAGCCAGCCCGAAGTGGAGCAACTCGACGCGAAGCGCGCCGAGATCGAGTGTCAGACGGTCGTCGTAGAGCTCGTCGGGAGTGACGAACTCGACTCCTTCGAGCTGCTCGGCGACTGCATCGCCGAAGCTCCGGAACATCTCGAGGTACCCCTGTCCCTTTGCATCGAGCTCTTCCTGCTGCGATTGGTTGTAGACGATCCTAACGCCCGCGTCTGCGAACGCCTTCGCTCCATACCCGTGTTCGGGGTGGAAGTGGGTGATCGTCAGGACGAGCGGCTTGTCGGTGAGAGAACGGGCTCGCGCGAGCACCCGACGTCCGTTCTCGGGACCCATCCCGGTGTCGATGACGAGCGCCTTGCGCTCGCCGAGGACGATGCCGACGTTCGGAACGAGGGGCACGCGCCCGTCCGGAATCACGTACACGCCCGGCGCAACCTCCTGCGGCGGGACGTCGGAGATGAGGGGGGAAGGTGGGCTCTGCGGTGCAGTTGCGTCGGTCATGCGTCCTCCTCGAGAGTGTGCTTGGCTTCGAGCGGTTGGCCTGTCATGGCGGCCAGTACGCGAGCAGGGGTCAGGCCGTGGGAGGTCAGTTCGCCGGTTACGACGCCCCGCTCGAACACGACGACGCGATCGGAGAGCTCGGCGAGCTCCTCTTCATCCGTTGACACGAGCAAGACTCCGACACCGGCTTGACTAAGCGCCCTGATCTGGGAGTGGATCTCTGGGCGCGTCGCGACGTCGACCCCGGCCGTCGGATCGTCGAGAAGCAGAAGGCGCGCGTCCGACCCGATCCAGCGCGCGACGAGCGCCTTCTGCTGGTTGCCGCCCGAAAGCGACGTGACCGGAGCCTCGGGGCTAGCCGCCAACGCGACGCGGCCCAGAAGACCCTCCACGGCCGACCTCTCACGACGTCGATCGACGAAGCCGAGCCGCGCATAGCGCTTGAGTGACGGCAACGCGACGTTGTGGCGCACGGTGTGCGTCGGAAACAGGCCGAGGCTGCGATCGCCCGGAAGGAACCCGATGCCGTGCTCGACGGCGGCGAGTGTGTCGCCAGAACGCAACCTGCGGCCGCCGAGCGCGATCGAGCCTGAAATGAAAGGCACTGCGCCGCACACTGTCAGCAACATCTCGCGAGCGCCCGATCCGGACAGGCCCGCAAGCCCGACGACCTCTCCCTCCCGGACGACGAGGGAAACGTCTTGCAGGCGAGCGCCAGTGACAGCGCGCAGCTCGAGGACGACGTCCCCGGCGACTCGGTCCGGTCGATCGACGCTCGCACTCGGTCCGGTCTCGGGCGCGAGAAGCGCGACGAGCGCCGCGTGCGTGGCCCGCTCGAGGTCGCGGATCACACGTCCGTCCCGGAGCACCGTCACCGTGTCGCACACCGCCTCGATCTCCCGCAGGTGGTGCGATACGTAGAGAACGGAGACACCGCGGTGGGCGAGCCCGCGAACGGTCTCGAGAAGGAGCTCCGCCTCGTGCGGGGAGAGCGTGGCGGTCGGCTCGTCGAAGATGACGAGACGCGCGTTGAACGAGAGAGCGCGCGCGATCATCACGATCCGTTGCTCGATGAGCGGCAACTGGCCGACGGGTGTATCGAGAGTGACGTCGAGCGAGACGGACTCGAGCGCTACGGACGCACGACGATCCAGCTCCCTCCTCCGGATCAGTCCCACCCGACGACGAGGCTCATGCCCGAGCATGACGTTGGCCGCCACAGTGAGTGTCGGCGCAACGGTCAGCTCCTGCGGCACGGAGGCGATGCCAACGCGCAGCGCCTCGACCGGACGTCCGAGCTGCAGAGGTCGTCCTTCGACGCGCACGGAACCGCTCGTGGGACGGACGATCCCCGTCAGGCACTTGACGAGGGTCGACTTGCCCGCACCGTTCGCACCGACCAGCCCGTGCACCGTTCCCGTATGCGCGGTCACAGAGGCATCCTCGAGCGCGACCACGCCACCGTAGCGTTTCGTCAGCCCTACCGCCTCGAGCCACGGGACGGCGCTAACGGCCAAGCGCGCCTCGCCTTCGCACGGCGATCCCTGAGACCGCCACGATCAGCACGAGCCCCTGGACGAGCGCCGCCATCCAGGAGGGCTGGTTCATCATCGTCAGTCCAGTCGTCACCATCCCGAGCAGGAGCACTCCGAGATAGCTCCCGAGGACGTTGAAGCGCAGCCCGCCGCTGAGCGACAGGCCGAGGAATGCCGCGGCGTACGCCGGCAACAGGTAGCCCTGGCCGAGGTTGGGGTAGTACTGGCTGGCAGAGGAGGTCACGAGGACGGCGGCCATCCCGGCACAGAGCCCCATGAGCACGAACGCGATCACCTTTGCCCGTTCGACCGGCACGCCGGAGAGCCGGGCGGCGGTGGCATTGTCGCCGACGGAAGCCGCGTGGCGTCCGTAGACCGTCATCCGCAGTAGGACCATGAAGGTGAGCGCGATGGCCGCGGCGATGATCGCCCGGAGCGGGATGTCGTAGACCGTCGTCGTTGCGATCTCGAGGTAGCCCGGATCGAGCCCTTCGAAGATCGTCGTCTTCGTGATAGCGAGCTCGATCGCCCCCGCAATGGAGCCGATCGCAAGCGTCGCGACGAACGAAGGGATTCGGACGTATGCGACGGCAACGCCGTTCGCCAACCCCGCAATCGCGCCCGCGAGCAGGGCAACGAGAACGGCTGCCCAGGCGGGCCATGCATGGAACGCCATGACCGACACCGCAGCCGCCGCAGTCAGCTGGGTGACGAACCCGACCGAGAGGTCGAACTCGCCGATGACGAGAACCACCGTCACACCGATCGCGAGGACGCAGAGCACGGACGATTCGTCAAGGATCGCGCGGGCGTTGTCCCACGTCGGGAATGTGTCGGGGCGCGCGATCGAGAAGAACACGAATGCCCCGAGGAACGCGATGACGAGGCTCCAACGCTCCGCGATGGCGCGGATGGACACGTGCGCGAGGCGGGCCCGGCTAACTGCCGCGCCCGCCCAGACCTTCCGTCGCAGCCATCAGACCCTCCGGCTGCCCGCTCCGAGGGCGCAGCCGGCCGGGGCCGCGCCTGGAAACGACCAGGGCGGCCTCCGGTCGAACCAGGCGTTCACTTCGCCGGCAGCTGGTACAGCCTCGCCCACCGCGCCTTGAACGGGGCGAGCATCTTCGCAGTCGCGTACGGGTACCCCTTGGAGGCGTTCGCCTTGCCCACGATCGTCTGCTTGTAGGCGAACTGCTTCGGGGTCTTCTTCGCGATCGGGTCGCCGTTCGCGAAGAACGCGGCGAGCTCGTCGATGGCGATGAGGCTCCCCTTCTGGTACTCGGCGACCTCCACCACTACGAGCCCCGACTTGAGCTGCGGGATGACCGATGGGATCCCGTGCAGCGCGTAGATCTTGATTGCTTTGCCCGACGAGCGAATCGCGGGAATCGCGCCCGCTGGAGCGAAGTCGCAGCAGCCCCAGATCGCGTCGATTCCGGCATTCGCCCGAATCATGTCGCCGACCGACTTCTGCGTGTCTGCGACGAGATTCGCGAGATCTGCGTCGTGCTGTGCGACGATCTTCCAGCCGTTGCGCTGGGCAGCCTTCTTCATGAGGTCGCCCGCGATCTTGGCGTTCAGGAATTGCGGAAGGTTGATCGTTCCGATCTCGCTCCCACGCGGGAGGTCGCGCTTCATGCGGGCCTCCAGCAAGGCGAACTCCTTGGGCGGGCTGAGGAAGTATTCGCCGGCAAAGAGCGGCGAGGACGTCGTCTGCGTATGCGTGTCGATCACTGGGATGCCGGCCTTCTTCGCAGCGCGCAAGCCGGCCTGGATCGTCGCGGGCTCGATCGTCGTGAGGACGATCGCGTCCACCTTTGAGTTGACGAGGCTCGTCATGCCGGCACCCATCTTCGCCGGGTCACCGAGCGGGTCGACCTGAATGGTCTTCCAGCCGAGCGCCTTTGCGGCGGCGACCGTCGCATCGGTTCCGAGCTTGATGATCTCGGCAGCATTGACGGGCCCCATCACGCCGATGGTCTTCTTCGGAAGCGGGGTCTTCTGCGCGTGGTCGGAGGACGCTCCGCCGGCCGTGCTCGCCGCGGCTACGCCGAGGACGACGAACGTGAGTACCGTCGCCTGAAGCCGCCAACGGTGCAACTTGCCCATGGTCGCTCCTTTCTCCTTATCGGATCTCTGGATCGCTCCCCCGCAGGCATGGAAGCGGTCACGAGCCAGACGCGGGCTGCCCAGCTGGAGGGTCGGCTTGGCTCCCGGAGTCTGCTGCCTCGGTCACGCGGTGCTCGAGCGCGGCGAGCACTTGCGAGACCTGCTGGTTGACGATCGGCTGAAGAACCCGCTGCCCCATCGCGCCGACGGGGCCCGCGATCTTGACGTCGGCCTCCCACACCATCGACGTACCGCCCTCCACCTCCGAGAGCGTGAACGAGGTCGTCATGTCCATCAGCGCGCCGACGCCCTGACCCTTCGCACGCATCGACGCGAACTCGAGCGGCCGCTCCTCGAGCTTCTCGAAGTTCATCGTCATCTTGAGCCCGCCAAGTCCGAGCGGCACCTTGACCTTGGCCGTCCAGTGCTTCTCGTCCGTGATCTCGAAGCTCTCGACGCCGGGCATGAGCTTCGCCATCTCGGACGGCTCGTTGATGACGCCCCAGACCGTCTCGCGCGGCGCCGGCAGCTCCTTCGTTCCGGAAACGATCATCGCGAGACCACCTCCACCTGCGCGCTGTTCGCCTCGGGATCTTGGAGCATCGACCAGACCCGGTGCGGCGGGTTGCAGCTCGTGTACACGATCGCTCCGCCGGCCGCGCGCAGTGCGTCCTGGATCGCAGCGCCGATGCAATGGATTCCGCCGCCGCCGCCCTCGCCCATGCCCTTGGCGCCGAGTGGGGCAACCGGGGAGGGAGACTCCATCGCGCCCGTCTTCAAGGGCGGCATGTCCATCGCATGGGGCACGTGATAGTCGTAGAAATTGGCCGTGAGCAGCGTGCCCTCCTCGTCGTAGACGAAGTCCTCGGAGAGCGCCGCCCCGATCGCATGCGCCGTCGCACCGTGCACCTGTCCCTCGACGATCTGCGGGTTGATCCTGACGCCGCAGTCGTCGACGGCCGCGTAGTCGACGATCTCGACCTCGCCGGTCTCCGG
>DASTEM010000048.1:0-4284 GCA_035709545.1 Gaiellaceae bacterium
TCGTCGGGCTCGTGCGGGCGGACACGGAGGTGGCTCTCCCGTATCCCGAGGCGGAGATACCAGTCGAGACGCTCCTGCACCCAGTACCGGAACCACTCCTCGGCCTCCGCGGGCGGGACGAAGAACTCCATCTCCATCTGCTCGAACTCGAGCGTGCGGAAGATGAAGTTGCCCGGTGTGATCTCGTTTCGGAACGCCTTGCCGATCTGCGCGATCCCGAATGGTGGCTTGCGGCGCGCGATCTGGGCGACGTTCTTGAAGTTGACGAAGATGCCCTGCGCGGTCTCGGGCCGCAGGTACGCGTCCTGGCCCGTCTCCTCGACCGGGCCGATACGAGTCTGAAACATGAGGTTGAACCGGCGCGGCTCCGTGAGGTCGCACTTGTCGGTCTCTCCCGGATGCTTGCTCGGCTTCGCGCCGCACTCGAGCTCGCCGAGCTGGTCTGCGCGATAGCGCCGCTTGCAGAAGCGGCAGTCGACGAGCGGGTCGTGGAACCCCTCGACATGGCCTGAGACCTCCCACACGCGCGGGTGCAGGATGATCGAGGAGTCGAGAGCGACGATGTCGTCCCGCTCCCTCACCATCGCCTCGAGCCAGCGCGCTTTGACGTTCTCCTTGAGGAGGACGCCGTAGTGCCCGTAGTCATACGCGGAGCCGAGCCCGCCGTAGATCTCCGAGGACGGGAACACGAACCCGCGCCGGCGCGCAAGCGAAACGATCTTGTCCATTGTCACGACGTCGGGCACGGTGCCCAACCGTACCCGCGCTGGGCTCTTAGCGACGCGTGCCGATCGTCAGCAGGTACTCGCGACGGTGGACGACTTCGCCAGCCTCGCGGTGGTTCTCGAAGAACTCGACCCACGTACGATGGAACTCTTCGCGCCGTACACGATCCAGTGCGTCCGCGGCCGACTTCGTCGGGCCGAAGGAGGACGAGAAGAGCTCCCAGTGTGCTTCCGGAGACTCGACGCGCAGCACTGAGACGTGCTTCTCGTGGTCGAGCTCGAACGCATCGCCGAGGAGGTGGTCGACATGATCCGCACGACCCCAGTCGAACGGATCTCCTACGCCCGCGGGCAGAGGGGGTACGAACGGAGCGATCATCGCGAACTGCTGTGCGATGCCGCCTTCGGGCGTCCAAGAGGCAAGGGCCATCTTGCCTCCGGGTCGAGTCACGCGAGCGAGCTCGCGCGCGACAGCGTCGAAGTCGGGGGCGAACATGACCCCGCACGTCGACGTCACGACGTCAAAGCTCGCGTCGTCGTAGGACAACTCCTCGGCGTCGCCGACCTCGAACCGAACCGTCAGTCCTCGCTCGGCTGCAAGTTCCCGAGCGGTGTCGATGAGCACCGGCGCGAGATCCATCCCGACGACGTCTGCGCCGCGCTCGGCCGCGAGAAGCGCGACCGCGCCCGTACCGGTTGCCGCGTCGAGCAGCTTCTCGCCAGGTCTGGGATCGACCCGTTCGATGACGAGTTCGTGAATGTCGCGAATCGTGTCGGTGATGCGCTCATAGGGACCGTTGCCCCACATCACGCTTTGGCGCGCTTTTAGCTCTGCGAAGGCCATGGGCTCTCCTCTCCTCGCGACGTGACGGGAGCATAGGAAGTTCCGCCTCCGCTGTAGCCTCCGACGAGTGAGCACCGATGAGACCGACCGCGAGCCCGTCGAGCTCCACATCGTCTCGGACTCGACCGGCGAGACCGCGCAGCGCCTGGTTCTCGCGCTCGAGGCGCAGTTTCCGGATCAGCCGTTCGAGGAGATCCGGCACCCGCGCGTGGAAAACGCGGAAGACCTCCACCTCGCGGTGCAACAGGCGCGCGGCCGGCCCGCGGTGATGGTCTACACGCTCGTCGAGCCGGGTCTGCGCGACACGATGCGTCAGTTGTGTCGGCGTGCGCGCGTCCACTACTGCGACTTACTCGGGCATCCGATCGACTCGATCTCACGCGTGGCCGGAGTTGCCGCCAGGATGACGCCGGGCGCGCGGGCACCGCTCGATGCCACCTACTTCAAGCGCATCGAGGCGATCGAGTTTGCGGTCAAGTACGACGACGGCGTCGGCCGCGGGCTAGACGAGGCCGACATCGTGCTCGTCGGCGTCTCGCGCACCTCCAAGACGCCGCTCTCCATCTACCTCGGCTATCTCGGGCACAAGGCGGCCAACGTCCCTGTCGTCCGGGGGATCGACCCGCCCGAGGAGCTCTTTGAGATCGATCCCGCCAAGATCGTCGGCTTGACAATCGACGCGGAGCGGCTCGGTGAGATCCGCACCGCTCGTGTGAGGAGCATGGGCGCGCCGCGCAAGCGCTATGCGGAGCTCGAGGCGATCTACGCCGAGCTCGAGGACGCCGCCGCGCTGCATCGCCGGCTTCGCTGTCCGGTCATCGACGTCTCGGAGCTCTCCGTGGAAGAGACGTCCATGCGGATCATCCGTCTCGTCGAGCGGCGCAAGCGGGCGAAAGCGTGACTGACGAGTCGCCTCCCCCGAACCCGTATGGCTCACCGGGGGAGCCTCCGCTTCGGCACCGGTTCCGCCCGCCACCTGGAGGCCGTGGCGACCTGCGGGAGAAGGGCTGGGTGCCGCTGCCGCGGTTCGCGCTTTGGTGGTTCCTGCTGCTCCTCGGCGATCTTGTGTTCTATGTGCTCCTCACGCCGGTCTGGCTCGGGCTGCGTGCCGCGGCCTGGGCTGCTGAGCTCAAGTCTCGCGCTTCGGGTCGAGTCGAAAGACGTCGCCCCTGAGCGACATGACGTAGATCCGCTGGGCGGCGTCGACGCCGAAGCTCGTCAACTCCGGAACGACGACTCCGAGGTCGCCCGATGCCTTCACCTGCTCGCTTTCGACCTCGAGCACGGTGATCTTCCCGGAGCAGAAGTCGCCGAACAGATATCGCCCTGCGAGTGCGGGCATCCGCGGATCACGCGCGACGACACCTCCGATCACCGCGCACACGTCATCCGAGCGCGAGTAGTCCAGCAGCGGCGGCACGGGACCGTCGCAGGTCGCGGTGGCGTCGAACTGCAGGGTGCCCTCGAAGCACGGCCAGCCCAAGTTCGCGCCAGGCTCATCGAGCGGGACGAGGTCGATCTCCTCGCGGCGCGCGTTACCCGCGTCTCCGACGAACATCGATCCGGTCGTGTGATCGATCCAGAACCGCCACGGGTTTCTCAGCCCGTACGCCCAGATCTCGGGCCGCGCGCCGTCGAGGTCGACGAACGGGTTGTCAGCAGGCACCGCGTACGGATCGCCCTTGCGTGGATCGATCCTCAAGATGTTCCCGAGCAGGTCGTCGCGCCTTTGAGCGAAGTACCCGGGCGGGTTGAAGACGCCGCTGTCACCGTCACCGATCGATGCGTAGAGGAAGCCGTCGGGGCCGAACTGGAGCATGCCGCCGTTGTGGTTCTCCCACGGTTTCACGATCGTGAGCAGGATCCGCTCGCTGTACTGGTCGGCGAGGTCGGGATCGGTCCGATGTCGCCGAAACTCGCTGATCCGGATGTCGCCGTTGCCCGCGGTCGAGTTGTAGAGGACGTAGAAGCGCCCGCTCACGGCGTAGTCCGGTGCGAATGCGATCGAGAGCAGTCCCGGCTCGCTCGAGAGCTTCACCTGACCGCGTAGGTCGAGGAACGGCCTCGGCAGCGAGATCCCCTCGCGGACGACTTGCACGGCGCCCGTCTGTTCGACGACGAAGATCCGGCGAGTGTCGCCCGGCGGCGCGGTCACGAGCACCGGCCGCTCGAAGGCTCCTATGCGCTTTAGGGTCGCGACCTCGGACGTGTCGATCGGTGCGGGGTCGGCTGGTGGCGGAGGTCTTCTCGAGACTCCGAACAATCCCCTCATCCCCAAGCGGGCGTGGCCTGGCACGGAGCAGAGGAAGCGGAAGGTTCCCTTCTTCGCGAACGGCACAGCGATCGACTGGCTCTGCCCCGGCCGGAGGAGCCGCGATCGCCGGCTCTTCACGACAAAGTCGTGTTCGGTACTGCCGCGGTTGTGCACCACGAATCGCACCGTCGACCCTGCGGGTACGGACCGACGCGACAGCGCAAAGGAAAAGTCGCGTGCGTTGACCTGAACGGTGATCGTCTCGGAGCTCGCGGCGACTGTCGACCCGGGCAGGGCTGCGCAAGTCGAGAGAGCCACACCCGCGGTAGTAATCCAGACGACAGCCCGCCCCCTCGGCACGAGCCTGAAGGCTACGCGACCATGGAATGTCCGGCCTGAACCCTTACAGACCCTTGAGAAAGCGGTCGACTTCGGCTTGCGAGCGCAAGCGAACGACGTTG
>DASTEM010000049.1:0-7616 GCA_035709545.1 Gaiellaceae bacterium
GCGAGGATCGGCAGGAGCGTGATGAAGCTCGTCGCGAGGGATCGCGGAAGCACCTCCCACAGCGAGACGTTCCCGATGACGCGGATCGACGCGCGGCGCATGAGCGGCACGTTCTCGCGCATGCGGTCGAAGACGATGATCGTGTCGTAGATCGAGTAGCCGAGCACCGTGAGGACGGCGGCGACCGTTGCCGTCGACACCTCGCGCGCCGTCAACGCGTAGATCCCCACGGTGATGATCACATCGTGCGCGAGGGCGACGAGGACGCCGACCGAGTACTTCCATTGGAAGCGCACCGAGATGTACGCGACGATGAGGAGCAGGCTCACGAGGATCGCGAGCAACGCGTTGTTGGCGATTTGCCGGCCGAAGCTCTCGGAGACGCTCTTCGCGCCGAACGAGGTCGCGCCGACGGCGTCGGCGAGGCCCTGTTGAAGCGTGCTCTGCTCCTCGCCCGTCAACGACTCCGTGCGAATCTGGAAGTTCGTGTAGCTCCCGTCGACAGACGCACCACGGCCCTGGATCACTGCCCCCGCCTGACCGATTCGCGCGGCCTCGCCACGAACGTCTTCGAGCGACGTGGGCTGCGGCGTGCGGAAGGTGAGCTGCGTGCCACCCCTGAAGTCGATGCCGAGGTTCAGTCCGTTGTACGCGATCGCCGCGATCGAAAGCGCGACGACCGAGCCGGAGATCGCGAACCAGATCCGGCGCCTGCCGATGTAGTCCCACCGAAGCCAGCGCGGAATCCCCTGCCCTGTCGCGCCCATGACGCGCGGGTTGTCGAACCAACCGAAGCCGCCGATGAGGGCCAGGATCGCGCGCGTGGCAAGCACCGCTGTCAACATCGACAGCGCTGTTCCGAGCAACAGCATGAGCGCGAACCCGCGCACGCTCGCTGTCGCGACCGCGAACAGCACCATCGCGGTGATGGCGGTGACGACGTTCGCGTCGACGATCGTGGCAAAGCCCTTCTTGTACCCCTGCGCGATGGCAGCGCGGACGGACCTGCCCGCACGTACTTCCTCCTTTATGCGTTCGAAGATGACGATGTTCGCGTCCGCCGCGACGCCGAACGTCAGCACCAGGCCGGCGAAGCCCGGCAATGTGAGAGTGACGTTGAAGATCAGGATCGTCGCGTACAGGAACGCGGCATAGATGCCGAGCCCGGCGACCGCGACGAGGCCGAGGAAGCGGTAGAAGACGAGGAGGAAGAAGGCGACGACGATCAGACCGCCGATAGCTGCACGCTGGGCCTCCACGAGGGAGTCCTTGCCGAGCGTCGCCGAGATGTCGGTGCGGTCGAGGGTCTCGAACTTGACCGGGAGCGCGCCGGTCTGGAGCACGAGCGCGATCTCCTTGGCCTCCTGGAACGTGTCGATGCCCGTGATCCGCGCGCCGCCGCCGCCGATGCCTCCTGACAGGCTCGAATCCGTGTAGTCGATCTGCGGGAAGGTCTTGATCTCGCGGTCGAGGACGATCGCGAAGTGCTGCGGCTGCCGGCGCAGCTTGCCGCGGATCCACTCGTCGCGGGTGATCTTTTCGAACTTGTCCGATCCCTTGCCCGTGAACTCCATGGTCACGATCGGGTTCCCCGTGTTGCCCGGGCTCGTGTCGTAGTCGGCTCGAGTCCCCGAGAGCTTGAGGTCCTCGCCTGTCATCTGCGGGACGTTCGGCGGGTCGTACTTGAAGAGGTACGAGTACCTGCGATCGGGAGCGACACCACTCGCCTGTGGGCCGCCAGGGCAGACGACTGCACGTTGCCCGCACGCGATCACCACCATGCCCTCGGGCACCGCGAACAGCTCGTGGCCGGCCGGAAGCTTGCCCTTCGCCTTCTTCAACGCATCTTCCTCGGACGCGAACGGCCCCGAGACGACACGTTTCGTCGTGGGATTCACGACGTAGTACTCGGCAGGGGTTCCGTCTTTCGCCCGCGACTGGACCTTTGCGAGCAGCTCATACAGCGAGGCGTGCTCGATGGGCTCGCCGCGAATCGAAATCGATGGTCCGATGAGCGACGTCTCGAGGTCGTACAGCTCGAGCTGCGCCGTCGTTCCGATGATCTCCGCCGCTGCCTCCGGGTCCTTGACGCCCGGAAGCTGGATCACGATCTGGTCGGCTCCCTGCGTCCGGATCTCGGGCTCCGTGACACCGAGCTTGTCGACGCGATTCCGCATGATGTCGACCGACCGGTTGAGGTCGTCCTCCGTGAGATCGCGGTTCGGCGGTGGAACTGCCTGCAACGTCACCTCGAGGCCACCTTGGAGATCGAGCCCGAGGGTCGGCTTCTGGTGCAGCGGCGAGGCGGGGATCGCGAGCAGCGCCACGCCCGCCAGCGCGGCAGCCAGCAGAGCGACGACCAGGGTGGAGGAGCGCCGGTTCAAGGCAGGCGAGTCAGGTTAGCGGCGGCCACCGACGGCCGGGTCGATGCCATCGTCGCCCGTAACGGGTTCTTCGCCACCGGTAACCGAACCTTCATCGAGGCTAGACGCCCTCATCGCGCGTCCTGCGACGAAGGTCTTCGGCACTCTCACCTTCCAGAAGCTCTAGCTCGTCCTCCTCGACTACCTCGACGTCGTCGACTTCAGGAGGCAGGACGGCTGCGATCCCGCGGCGCGTCATGTGCACGCTCAGCCCGTCGGCGATCTCGACAACGATGTCATCGCCCTCTGCCTCGGTGACCGTGCCGTAGATACCGCCCGTCGTCAGGACGTCGTCGCCGACGTTCGCCCCTTCGATCATCGCCTGCTGCTGCTGTTGCCGCTGCCGCTGCGGGCGAATCATGAGGACGTACATGACGACGAGCAGCAACACCATGATGATCAGAAAGCTCACGATTCCTCCTCCGGTACGCACGCCAGCCGCGCGAGTGCGTCCTGCCGGAAGGCCGAGAACGTGCCCCGCTCGATCGCCGCGCGCGCGCGTGCAGTCAGGTCGAGTACGAAGGAGAGATTATGCAGGCTGAGCAGCCGGAGTCCGAGGATCTCGTCCTGCGTGACCAGGTGGCGGATGTACGCACGCGAGAAACGCTCGCACGCGGGACAAACGCAGCCCTCGTCGAGCGGTCCTGCATCCGCACGAAAGCGCGCGTTTCGGAGGTTGAGTCGACCCTCCCACGTGAGCGCCGAACCCGTTCGTGCGGTTCGGGTCGGCAGCACGCAGTCAAACATGTCGATCCCGCGCGCCACGACCTCGAGGATTCCGACCGGATCGCCTATCCCCATGAAGTAACGCGGCAGGCCAGCCGGGAGACCCGGAGCCGCCCACTCCACGCAGTCGAGCATCTCCAGCTTGTGCTCGCCGACGGCGAGACCGCCAAGCGCAAATCCATCGAAGGGGAGCGCGCAGATCTCGTCGAGCGAGCGTGAACGCAACTCGACATCTGTCCCTCCCTGCGTGATGCCGAAGCGCAGCTGCCCGGGCGCTCGGGGCGCGCGCGCCTGGCGCTCGGCCCAGAGCGTCGTGAGCCTGACCGCGCTCTCGTGCTCGGAACCAGGCGCGTCTGCAGGCAGGCAGATATCCAGGCACATTGCGATGTCCGAGCCGAGCCGGCGCTGGATCTCGGCCACTTCCTCAGGCGTGAAGCGGGCGTCCGCCCCGTCATACACCGAGCGGAATGTGACGCCCTCGTCGTCCAGGGAGCGGATCGTGTCCCGAAGAGAGAACACCTGGTACCCGCCCGAGTCGGTGAGGACGGGTCCCCTCCAGCCGGAGAAGGCGTGAATGCCGCCGAGACTCTCGACGACGTCCTCGCCGGGCCGGAAATGGAGGTGGTACGCGTTCCCGAGGATGACCTGCGCACCCAGCGCGCGCACCTCGTCGGGATGAAGCGACTTCACGGTCGCCTTCGTGCCGACGGGCATGAATGCAGGAGTCTGGATCTCCCCGTGCGCGGTAACGAGAGTCCCCGCGCGAGCCGCGCCGTCGGTGGCGTCGACCCGGAAGCTCACGGCCGCGGCCCTTCGTGTCGCCTGACCGCGGTCCGTTCCTGGGGCCACCCCGCGCCTCCTCCCGCTTCGAGCCTAACGTCGAAGTGCTGACGCGTGGGACACGGAAGCGTGTCAAGTCCGTGCCAACCTCGTCGCCGGGTCTCGCCATCCATCGTCACAAGACCACCATCGCATCGCCGAGGGAGTAGAAACGGTAGCGCCGGTCGATCGCCGTTCTGTAGATGCGCCGCGTCTCGTCGACTCCGACGAATGCCATGACGAGCGCAAGCAAGGTCGAGCGCGGGAGATGGAAGTTCGTCAGCAGCGCGTCGACGCGCCTGAATGCGAAGCCCGGCGTGATGAAAAGCGTGGTACGCCCACTCAATTCGCCTCCGCGAGCGACCGTCTCGAGCACGCGTACCGTCGTCGTGCCCACGGCCAGGATTCGACTCGCGCCGGCGATTCGGGTCCATGCGTCTGCTGCGACCTCATACCGCTCGCCGTGGATGACGTGCTCTTCGAGACGCTCGCACTCAACCGGTCTGAAGGTGTCGAGACCGACGTGCAAGGTCACACGGGCAGGCTGCAAACGCGCGAGCGTGCGAGCGGTGAAGTGGAGCCCCGCAGTTGGCGCTGCCGCCGATCCTGGCTCCCGGGCGTAGACGGTTTGATACCGCTCGGGATCCGAGAGCGGCTCACGGACGTAAGGCGGAAGCGGCGGGTCACCATGCGGCTCGCCGTCGAGCTTGGCCAGCCAGCGTCCGTCGCCGAGGGACTCCACGAGCTCGATCTGACCGAGCCGTTCTCCCGCGCGCAATCGTCGGCTTGGGCGAGCGAGCACCTCCCACATCCCCACGCCCGCAGCGGACTCGAGGAGCAGGACTTCTACCGCCCCGCCGGAGGCTCGGCGGAGCCGTAGTCGTGCGGGCAAGACGCGGCTGTCGTTGATCACGACGAGCTCGTCGGTGAGGAGCTCCGGCAGGTCCGAGAAGATCGCATGGTCGATCGAGCCCGAATCTCGGCGATACACCAGCAGCCTCGATACGTCGCGTGGCTCGACCGGTCGCTGAGCGATCAGCTCCTCGGGCAACTCGTAGTCGAGCTGAGCCATATCCATCCGGCGCTGAGAGTAGCCTCCTCGCCCATGGACAGCTCTGCACTGGAACGAGCCAAACAGCGGATCGCGGACGCTGCTGCGGGCCGGCCCGAGCCCGCGGCGCTCGAAGCTGCGCTCGAGCGCTCGCGCAGCCAGATCGAGACGCTCGCCGTAGCAGCCGCGGAGCTCGAGGCGTCGATCCCAGTCCAAGTTGGCAACGCAGTTCGGGACGGTCTCCGCGCGGAGGTTCTTCCAGTCGCCAGGCACATCGCAGAGATCCGCGGGCTTCTCAACCAGGCGATCCGCAGGCTCGAGCGTCTCGAAGGCGAGCAGCTCGCCGAGCGGCACGCTCGCGTTGACGACCTCGCGCTCCTGGTCGATCTCATCAGCTCCGGATGGAAGGGTGTCGACATACGTCTCGAGCAGCTCGAGCGCGCCCAGCAAGAAACGGGCGGCACACGTACTCGAGTCGAGGCCATGGCGATGAGCGACGCCGACCGGCTCGAGCGCGCAGCCGCAGCCTGAAGACTCGGTTCAGCTAGGAAACCGGCGCAACCGGCAGCAAGAGCCGGAAGCAACTTCCGCTGCCGGGCTCCGATTGAAGCTCGATGCTTCCGCCCAGAGCAACAGCGAGCTCGCGCGCAATCGGAAGCCCAAGTCCAGTGCCGTTGACGTCCTCGGACACGAACGCGTCGAAGATTCGCGCCTGCTCGTGACGGGGGACCCCCGGGCCCGTGTCGAGAACGTCGACGCGTACGTCGCCGTTGTGCGATCCGAGCGAAAGCTCGATGCGACCGCCGTCCGGCGTCCACCGAAATGCATTCGACAGCAGGTTCGTGATGACTTGGAGCACGCGATCCCCGTCGGACAGGATGACGGGCGGCTCGGCATTTGCGGCAAGCCGATAGTCGATCTCACGCCGGCGCGCCTCCTCCGCGAACGCACCGTACGCGTGGTCGAGGACGCGGCTCAGGTCGACCTCCTCGTGACGAACCGTGAATCGATGCGCCTGCAGCTTCGCGAGGTCGAGCACGTCCCCGACCAGCCGCTCGAGCCTGTCCGTCTCGGCAGCGACGATGTCGAGCGAGCCTCGGACGTGCTCGGGCTCGGTGATGATGCCCTCGCGGATCGCCTCGACGTGACCACGAATCGCCGTCAGTGGCGTCCGCAGCTCGTGCGACACCGACATGAGGAACGAGCGCTTGAGCTGCTCGGCCTCGGCGAGCTGCGCCACCATGCCGCGAAAGCGCTCGGTGAGGAGTGACACTTCGTTATTTCCTCTCGCGGCTGGGATCTCGATGTTCAGTCGGCCTTCGGCGACCGCCTCGGTGGCTCGTGTGAGAGCCAGGACGGGCTCGGTCAGGCGTCGCGAGAGCCAGTAGAAGAGCACGCCCGCGAGCGCAACTCCGACGCCGAGTGCGAGCGCCAGCCTGCCGACGAGCGTGAGCCATTGCTCTCGCAACTCCGCGGTGGGTTTCGCGACGATCAGCCAGCCGAACGGGTCTGTGCCCGGCTCGAGCGAGACCGGGTGAGCGGCCGCGAGCAGCTCGCGGCTCTCGCCCGGCGGCGTGAACTGAAATATGACCTGCCGGTCGCGATCCAGCTCCACGTCGCCGAGCGCGCCCCTTGGCAGCCGCGTGAGCCCGAACCGCTGTCCAGGAAACAGGGAGGCGCCGACGTAGTAGAGCTCGTCTCCCGTCGCGAGCTCGAGCTTCTCCGCCGCGAACTCCGGAGCCTTCGCCCCCTCGTCGGTCGAACGGAGAGCCGACGCCGCGTAGAGAGCGGCCAAGCCGGACGCCTCTCGCTCGAGCTCCCGCTCCGAGGCCGTGCGCGTGACGTCCTGGAAGAGACGCACCGCGGCGGCAATCGACACCAGCCCGAAGACGAGTACGGCAGCCAGAAAGAGAGCCGTCAGACGGAACCGGAGCGTCCCGAGCACGGTTCCAGGGTAACCCCGTTATACGGCCGGGGCCGACGCGCGCTCCGACGCGACCTTGTAGCCCACGCCCCAGACCGTGACGATCGGGGACGCGTCACCGAGCTTGCGCCGGATCTGTCGTACGTGGACGTCGACCGTCCGTGTGTCGCCCGCAAAGGTGTACCCCCATACGCGCTCGAGCAGCTGGTCTCTCGTTAGGACGATCCCGCGGTGGTCGAGCAGCTCCCACAGAAGATCGAACTCCTTCGGTGCGAGCCGGATCTCCTCGTCGCCTACATGGACTTCGCGCTTTCCCGAGTTGATGGCGAGATCGCCGTGCCGGAGCTCCTCCGACTCGCTCTTCCGGCGCTCCGGCGCTGCTCGGCGGAGGACGCTCTTGACTCGCGCGACGAGCTCGCGCGGGTTGAACGGCTTCGTCATGTAGTCGTCGGCTCCGACCTCGAGCCCGATGATCTTGTCGATGTCCTCGTCCCGCGCGGTGAGCATGAGGATGGGAACGTCGGAGCCTTTCCGGAGTCGTCGGCACAGCTCGACGCCGTCGCCGTCCGGCAGGTTCAGGTCGAGCACGATCAGCGCGGGCGACGACGCGGTGAGCTCGGCAGCCGCCTCGCGGGCCGTCGCAGCCGTATGGACGGTGTAGCCCGCGTTTCGC
>DASTEM010000050.1:0-2029 GCA_035709545.1 Gaiellaceae bacterium
CGGCTCGTCCGACACCTCGATGACTGCCGACCCGAGACCGAGCCGCGTCCCCGGCGGCAGGTTGTCATGACTCAGATCGAGGTCCACGTAGAGCTGGTCGCCGGCAAGCGGCCAGCGCTCGCGGTCGGGTGAGATGAGGCCAATCACGCGCGCGTTCATCAGCGTGAGCTGCGTGCCCGTGTTGACGGGCTCGTCCCTCGACCTAACACTGGCGAGCCAGCGATCGCCGACGAGGCCCATCTCGAGGTCGAGCATGCCCTCGTCGAGAACCTCGCGCTCGCCTTCCGCAGGGCGCCGGACGATCAGCTCGACGGTTCCCTCGGCTGCGGGCGCACGCCTGATCTCGGGAAGACCTGCTTCGAGCTCGGCGTCGGAGACGTGCAGGCCGCTCGTCATTTGTGCACCTTACGCGTCAGCGCCGGTGCGGCCCCGCATAGATCATGCTGCGGCGCGCGCGTCCTGCGCGAGGCGCAGGGCAACATCGATCGCCTGACTGTCGGTGAGACCGTGGTCACGAACGAGCGACCGCCAGGTGTCGAAGCTGAGTGCGAGGCCGATTCCGGCGCGAAGCAGGGTGCGGTGGCCGCCACGAGCTCGCCAGGGAGCGACGAGTACGTCGGTGGCGCGCCGCCAATGGTCGTGATAGCGCGTCACGGCTTCATGATCCCGGGCATCGGCGAGGACGTGCGTGAACATCGCCTCGGTAGAGCGGTGATACGCATAGACGTCTCGGAGCGCAACGCCAAGGCGCTCGACGGGGTCGGAGATCCCGCGCCAGAGCTGCGGATCAGGAAGTGGGTGACGCTCGAGATAGAGGCCGCTACAAGCTTGAGTGAGCGTCAGCTCGTCGGGGAAGTGGCGATAGACGGTCACGCGACCGACTCCTGCGCGCTCGGCGATGTCGCTGACGGTGGTCGCCTTCGGGCCGATTGTCTGGTGGAGCTCGATCGCCGCGTTGACGATGCGCTGGCGGGTGTCGTCCTGTCGTTCCGCCCGGCGCTTGAGGCGGTACTTGCGAGTCACGCACCAATGATACACGCTGTATCGCGAAACTTGACAGCGGGACGATCCAGGTCTAGACTCGCTTCTAATCGCGGAACATACTGTTTCGCCAAAGGAAGGGAGTCGCAATGAGCGCCACAGACGTCGTCGCGGCCATCGTCCCAACCACGGGAGAGGCAGGCGGTAACGACGCAATCTGGTTCCTCGGAACCCTGTCCACAGTCAAGGCGTCGAAGGAATCAACCGATGGTCACATGGCCGTCATCGAGATGCTCGCGCCGCCGGGCTTCGGCTCGCCGCTGCACGTGCACCGTCGCGAAGACGAGTGGTTCTACGTCATCGAGGGTGGGTTGACGGTGTGGGTTGACGGCGAGGCGTCCGAGGTGCCGGCCGGGTCGTTTGCTTACGGTCCTCGCGACCTTCCGCACACCTTCCTCGTCAGCTCGCCGACTCCCGCCCGATTCCTTCTTGGAACCGAACCGTCGGGATTCGAGGATTTCGTTCGGGAGCTCGGCGAGCCCGCCGAAGCTCTCACGCTCGCACCTGCGAGCGTGGAACTCCCTTCTCTTGAGCGTATTACGACCGTGGCGGCGAAGTACGGGATGGAGATCCTGGGACCGCCTGGCATTCCCGTCTAGACCCGCATGTCGCAGGACGCCTCGGCCTCACGGCTGGGGCGTCCACATGTTTGCGAGCTAGCCGAAGGAGAGTCGGCTACGCGCCCCGTTCGATGACCTCGATTCGGTAGTCGTCCGGGTCGCGGACAAAACAGATCCGCGAGCCGCCGGCGCGCACCTGGTAGGGCGGGCGCTCCGGCTCGATGCCGTGCTTCGAGGCAAGCGCGGCCAGAGTGCTATCGAGGTCGTCGACGCCGATCGCGATGTGCCCGTAGCCCGTGCCGACGTCGTAGGTGCGCCCGTCGTGGTTGTACGTCAGCTCGAGGACGTTCTCGTCGTCTCCGAGCGAGACGAAGTAGTTCGTCGCCTCGAGCTCGCCCGAGCGGACGATGTCCATGTCGCGGGAGAAG
>DASTEM010000051.1:0-3690 GCA_035709545.1 Gaiellaceae bacterium
GCGGATCGTCGGACCGGCGCTCGCCGGGCTCATCATCGCCGCTGCCGGAACCGGCATCTGCTTCGTCCTCAACGCGTTCAGCTTCCTCGCAGTTCTCGCAGCGCTCGCGATCGTGCGGACCGACGAGCTCCATCCGGTCGAACGCGATCCTTCGGCGCGCGTTGTGGACGGTCTGCGTCGCGCGGTCGAGTTCGTGTGGAGGGACCCGCAGCTCCGATCGATCCTCGGGGTCGTAACAGTCGTGAGCACGGTCGGGTTCAACTTCCATGTCCTCGTTCCGCTGCTCGCCGCCGACACGCTGCACGTGGGACCGGAGGGGTTCGGCTTCCTGTCCGCCTCGTTCGGTGTCGGCGCTCTGGTCGGGGCTCTCGTCACCGCCTCGCTCCGTACCGCGAGCTGGCAGCTCTTCGCGACAGGAACCACAGCGTTCGGCGTGCTGATCCTCATGCTCGCCCCGGTGCAGAACGCCGCGCTCGCGGGCGTTCTCCTCTGCGCCATCGGGGTCTCGTTCACGCTCTTCACGGCCAACGCGAACGCGCTCGTGCAACTCGGCGCGCCCGACCGGCTGCGCGGGCGGTTGATCGGCCTCTACCTCTTTGCGTTCGTAGGCGTTGCTCCGGTCGGAGGGCTGCTCGCCGGGTGGCTCGCGCACGTCGGCGGAACAGCGTTGGCCTTCACCGTCGCCGGGCTCACGGCGCTCGTCACGATCGGCGTCGCGAGCTTGAGACGACGACGTTCGAGCTTGACTCCCGCGAGCGCACAGGCGTAGCGTTGGTCCTATCTCGAGAAAGGGAGGGAGATGAGAAGACCTAAGTGGTGGGCACTGATTGCCATGCTCGTCGTGGCAATGGCAGCTCTCGTCGTACCGGCGGTGGTCGTCGCCGATCCGGACTCGAGCGCAACAGTTCGCTTCGGCAATCCGGACGTGGGCAGCCCGTACCCGCCGCCCACCTTCGAGCACGACTCGTCCTCGAACGCGAGGGACAACCTGATCCCGCGTACGAGCGTGATCTCGGCCGGCGGCAACGTGACGTTCGACGTCGCCGGGTTCCACCAGCCGGCTATCTACGAGGCTGGCACGACCCCGAGCGACATCAACGTGCCGCCGTTCCCAGTCCCGTTCAACCTGTTCATCAACGATCCGGACGGACGGCTCGCACTCGGGGCGCCGGTCGAGGGGCCGTGGACGCCGCCCGCGGGCACGTTCGATACGCCAGGACGCTACCTCGTCCTGTGCAATGTCACCCCGCACTTCGCTTTCTTCAACATGTACGGCTGGGTGATCGTCAAGTAGCGATCGATATCCGGGGGCGCCTTCGGCGCCCCCGGATCCTGCTGAGCACTCAAACCCCGGGTAACGCGCCGCTCTCGCGTTCCTGCCCGGAGCGCCTGAGCACGAGATAGGCAATCACGACCACCACCAGTGTGAAGGCGAGCATCATCGCGGCCGTCGCGTTGATCGCCGGCGTGACGCCGAAGCGGAGCTGCCCCCAGATGTAGATCGGGAGCGTCTCGGACTCCGTCCCGGTGACGAAGAACGAAGTGATGAAGTCGTCGAACGAGAACGTGAAGGCCAGCAGCCCCCCGGCGAGAACGGCCGGCGCGAGCCGCGGCAGCGTCACCTGCCGGAAGGTCGAGATCGGCCCGGCGCCCAGATCGAACGACGCCTCCTCGAGCTGCTGCCCCATCGAGACGAAGCGCGCGCGGACGACGAGCGCGACCACCGACGCGTTGAACACAACGTGGGCGATCAGAATCGTGTGCCAGCCGAGCGGGCTCTCGATCCCCAGCCGGCTGCCGGCTTGCACGAAGAACACGAGAGCGGCGATCCCGAACACGATCTCGGGAGTGACGAGCGTCATGTACGCGAGCGCGTCGATCGGCGTCCTCAGCCAGGGACGCATGCGAGGCAACGCAAGGGCGAGCATCGTCCCGAGCACGCACGCGACGATCGCGTTCCCGAGCGCGATCAAGATGCTGAGCTTGAGCGCGTTCGTGATCTCGGGAGTCCTGAGCGCGACCTCGAACCACTTCGTCGAGAACCCCTGCCAGAAGAGAACATCGCGACTGCCGTTGAACGCGAAGACGACGACGACCAGGATCGGCGCGTAGAGGAAGACATACGCGAGCACCGCGTAACCACCGAGGAGCCGACGGCCTGTCACGAGTGCTGCTCCTGCCGTCCGAGAGCCCTCGCGTACACGAGGAGAGCGATCGTCAAGGCGCCGATCACGACCATCGCGAGCGCAGAGCCGAGCGGCCAGTCACGCGACTCGAGGAACTGCTGGGCGATGAGGTTTCCGGCATAGAACGTCTTGTTGCCGCCCAGGATCACCGGGATGATGTACTCGCCCGTCAAGGGGATGAAGACGAGCAGCGAGCCGGCGAGGACGCCCGGAAGCGCCAGCGGCAGCGTGATCCGCCTGAAGGCCCGCCACGGGGGATCGCCGAGATCCTGCGCCGCATCGACCAGCGACCAGTCGATGCGCTCGAGCGCCGCATACAGCGGCAGCACCATGAGCGGCAGGTAGTTGTACGCGACGCCGATGTAGACGGCGTTCGGCGTGAAGAGCACCTCGTGCCGCTCCATGAACCCCGTCAGCCCGAGCGCGCGGAAGAGGGGGAACTCCGGGTCGAGGATGATGAGCCACGCGTACGCGCGAATGAGGAAGCTCGTCCAGAACGGCACGATGACGAGCAGAAGCAGCAGCGTCTTGTGTTTCGCGTAGCGCGCGATGTAGTAGGCGAGCGGGAAGCCGATGACGAGCGTCGACAGGGTCCCGATCACCGACAGCTTGAACGTCTCGAAGAAGATGTCTCTGTAGAGGTGGAAGTCCCCGAAGAAGTCGTCCCAGAGGTAGCGGTAGTTGTCGAGCGTCCACGTGTAGGCGACGTCCGAGAAGCCGACGACCTCGCCGAGGCTCGTGACCGCGATGAACACGAGCGGGACGAGGAAGAAGAGGAGATACCAGGCGACCGCAGGTAGCGCGAGCCAACCGGGATAGCGAGGGCCACCGGCACCGGCGCGGATCCCGCCGCGCCGGTGCTCGGTCGTCTCAGCCTCGGTCAAAGCCAACGACTAGGCGGCCTTGAACTCCGTCCAGATCCGCTCGCGGAGCCTCGTCCCCTTCGCGGTCACCTGGTTGAACTCGAGTTTCTTCACTGTCGTCGCCGGCGGGAAGACGACCTTGTCGGTGAGAAGCTTGCCGGCAGCCGTTTTCTTGAGCAACGGCCGCTTGAGCGGCGAGCCGTAGTACGTATACGACGTCTCGAGCCCGTTGATCTTCGGGTCATAGACGAAGTCGATCCACGCGTGGGCGGCTTCCGGGTTGCTCGCACCCTTCGGGATGTTGTAGTAGTCGATCCAGATCTCGCCGCCCTCCTTGGCGACGACGTACTGCGCAGGAACCTTCGATGCCAGAAGAAGGCCGTCGCCGTTCCAGCCGAGGCCCATCCACGCCTTGCCCTTCGCGATCAACGTGTCGTAGTTCGACGAGTGCAGCGCGACGATGTGCGGCTTCAGGTCGAGCAGAACCGCTTTCACCTCGTCGAGTTCCTTCTGGTTCTCCGTGTTGTACGAGTAGCCGAGCATCGTCGCGATCGATCCCACGACCTCCGGTGAGCTGTCGACCATCGTCGTCTTCCCGTACTTCTTCGTCAGAGCGACGAACTCGTTCCAGCTCGTCGGTC
>DASTEM010000052.1:0-6986 GCA_035709545.1 Gaiellaceae bacterium
CGGATCGCCTTCTCGTAGTCCATCCGAAGCGGGCCGACGAGCCCCACCGCGCCGAGCGGGGTGCTCCGGATCCCGTACGTGGCGCCGACGAGAGACACCGCATGATGCGGGCCTCCCCCCACGTCGGGCCCGACGTGCACAACCGGCCGTCTCGGCTCCAGAGCTTCGCTCACGAGCTCGAGCACGGCCGCGCGCCGCTCGAGAAGCTCGAGCAGGCGCATCGTCGCCTCGACCTCTTCGATACTCGCTCCACCGAGCAGCCCGGCCGTTCCGCCGACGAAAACCTCCGGGCCCTCCTCGGAGCCGACATCGAGCAGCGTCTGGCCGATGAGCTCGAGAAAGACGCGCTCGCGCGGGGCGAGCTCAGGCGCCTCGAGCCGACGTCGAACGACGCTCGAGCCGAGCCGCACGCCGATCAGCTGTTCCTCGAGGTATTCGGACGCCCACGCCACGAGCCCGGGGTCGACCGGCTCCTCGAGCCGGAAAAGGCGCTTGGTCACGCCGCCCGTCGACGTGATGACCACGACCATGACGCTCGTCGGCTGAAGCGCGAGGACCTCGATATGACGGATCGACGCGGTCTCGAGCGAGGGCGCCGAGACGAGCGCGAGCAGCCGTGTCGCCTGTGAGAGCATGTCCGTCGTCGCGCGCAGCGCCTGCTCGATCTCGTCGCGCATGGAGCGGAGATCGACGCCGATGCCGTCGGGGCGCCCCTCGACCGTCTCGACCAGCTCCTCGGCGTACAGCCGGTAGCCGCTCTCGGTCGGCGTTCGCCCCGCTGACGTGTGAGGATGGGTCAGCAGCCCGAGCGTCTCGAGCTCCGCGAGCTCGCCCCGAACCGTCGACGAGGACACGCGCAGCCCCGAGCGCTCGACGAGCACCTTGGAGCCGACCGGCTGCCCGGTCGCGACGTACTCCTCGATGACGCGGCGAAGGATCTCGCGCTTGCGTGGAGTGAGCTGCATCCCGCTTCCGATGGTAGCCGCGGTGGACGCCATATCCAGGCCCCCCCGAAGCTTGAAAAGTCGCCGGATCAGCGGATAATGATTTCCAGGAGAAGGGAGAGGGTGGTTACGCTGCGGCGGAACCGGGGTGCCCTGGCTGAGTCGGACGCATGCGAGCACTGCACTCGCCAGCGCGAGCGTGGGCAAGTCATCGTTCTGTTCGCACTCCTCATTCCCGTTCTGTTCGCGTTGACAGCGATAGTCCTCGACGTCGGGAACTGGTACGTCCACAAGCGAAAGCTGCAGACCCTCGTGGATGCTGGGGCATTCGCGGGGGCGACGAAGTTCGTCGGCTGCTCTTTCCAGTTCGGGGATCCTGTCGCGGCCAACGCAGCTATCAAGGCGGCGGCTCTCGCCTACGCGGGTGACACGGCGCGGGATCCGGCGACCATGAACCTGCAGGTGCAAGAGCCGCAAGACGTCCGAGTCGTGCTGAACAGCGCGCGGTTCTGGACGGACGGCGATCCCACGAACGGGGCGGGCCTCGACGACACCCGCGACCACGACGGCGACCCGATGACACCCGGTGACCCTTGCACGTCGAAGACGCTGGACGTGAAGGCGACCGACGACGACGCTCCGCTGCTCTTCGGCTTACTCCCCGTGGTGGTCGACCCGAAGAGCAAAGCGCGAGTCGAGATCCGACAGATCAAGGAACAGGCGGGCATGCTGCCTTGGGCGGTACCCGACGCGGAGCCGGCGGCCGTGGCCGCGATCTTCGTGGACGAGAACACGGGCGCGGTCACGGCCACCCAGCTGCTCTGCAGCGTCGCTGTATGTGCTGGGTTACCGGCTCCGGACAACAAGCTCTCCTACTGGGTAACGCCCGTCGGGCAAGATCCCGTCGACATCGTCAGCGAGAACACTGGAGTCGTCATCCTCGTCTCGAAGATCGATAACACGCCGTCACTTCCAATCGGAGGTCCGGGGACGCTGACGGACATTTGCACCCAATCTCCCCAGCTCGTCACATGTTATGCAGGCGACGGGAACCAGGACGGGCTCACTTTCGTCCACGGCTGGTCAGATGCCCCCGTGACGAGTGCGCCACAGATCCGCGACGTCAGCGTCATCGACCTCACGTGCTCCGACGACCTGTCGGCGCCCTACTTTCTACGGGCGGGCGACTGTGATCTCGGGGCGATGGCGGTCATCGACTTCGGCAACGTCGGTCCGGGGGATGATCCGACAACTGCGCCTCCGAACGGGGTCGCGGCCCAGGTTGTGCTCAACGCTCCGGGGTGCGGTGCCAACGGCTGCCAGATGCAGTACCAAGTGGGATCGGGCTCCACCGCGAGCATCTGGATCACGACCCAGGCTGCGACGCTCGGCACGGCCTTCGGGCGAGCGGATTTCTCGATCGAGTGGCAAACCGAGTTCCCGGCGGGAGTCGGCCACGCAGGCACGTTCTCGGGCGTTGCTCACCCGTACGTCGCGGACACGAACTCGGGGCCGATCGACTACCTGCAGCTGAGCACGTGGGACGCAGGGGTGCTGGATGCGAATTCCCGAAACATCGGGCCGGACCGGAGCGTCGTTGTCACCGCCGGCATGCGGAAGCCGCTGACGATCGAGGATCCGCTTTCTCCGCCGATCCTCCTTCGTGTCGCCAGCCCGTCAGGAAGCCAAAACCAGGCCTTCGACTGCGACAAGACGGAAAACTTCGCGACCGAGATCGAAAACGGCTGCAAGACGGCCTACGCGCTTAACTACGACGACTGGAGCAACCCGAAGGACGGCCTCAAGGAATGGGCCGACATCCTCTGCGAGACCTACGGTGTCGGCGACCTCCCTCCGGACGCGATCGTCAACGACCCCACTCCTATCTGCGTCGCAGTGGAGACGGGAGACAAGATCGGGCAGTTCCGCCAGGGACTCACGAAGCGCTTCGAGAATCCGACCTGCTGGCCCAACAATTGGCCGAAAGACCAGGATCCTCCGGGCCGCGGACCGGAGGACGACGTCGCGATCGCAAATTTCTTCCGCTACATCGACGAGACGAACGACCAGCGGTACGTCACGCTCATCATCACCGACTACGAGACCTTCCAGAGCCAGGGGAACGACCAGGTGCCGGTCAAGTACTTCGCGGGGTTCTACGCCACCGGCTGGGACGTGGTCGGAAATGTCAAGGCCTGCCTCGACAACGACCCTCACCCGTGGTACGGCAGCACGTACCGTCAAAGCCTCGACAACGGTGACGTCTGGGGCCACTTCGTGAACATCGTCAAGGTCTCGTCAGCGGGCCTCTCGAGCGACGAGCTGTGCAACTTCGACGCGCTCGGGAACTGCATCGCCGTCCTCGTCGAGTAGGAGGCGCTCTCGCGATCAGAGCAAGAGCAGCTCGGCGGTAACTCCGCCCCCGAGGAAGCGCCCCTGCCGCGTGAGGGAGATCTCCTCGCCGCGCCCGTTCTCCGTCAGATCGACCAACCCGCCAGCCGCGAAGCGCTCGAGCGCACTGCGATCGACGGCGTCGGCGACGTCGGCCAGGACCAGCGGCTCGTCTAGCCGCAGGCCGAGCATCAGCTTCTCGCGCTCGCTTGTCTCCCGATCGATGAGCTCGACGTCAGAAGGCGGCCTCGCACCCTGTACCAGCGCTGCGACGTAGCGAGCGAGCCCGGGTGCATTGCGGCGACGCTCGCCCGAAACTGTCGAGACCGCTCCCATGCCGATGCCGAGGTAGTCGCTCCCGTGCCAATAGCCCAGGTTGTGGCGGGCTCGGAGCTCTCGCCCATGTGCTCGCGTCCCCTCGAGGCAGAAGTTCGCGGTCTCGTACCAGCGGTAGCCGGCGGCGGTCAGCGTGTCGACGACCTGCTCGAAGTAGCTCTCCATCGCCTCGGCCTGCCGCTCGAGCTCGGCACCGTGCGCGTGCGTGAAGCGTGTTCCCGGCTTCGCCTCGAGCTCGTAACAGGAGAGGTGCTCAGGCTCGAGCGCCAGCGCCTCCGCGAGATCGCGTGCGAGGTCGGTGGAGCTCTGGCCGGGGATGCCGTAGATGAGATCCAACGAGATGTTGTCGAAACCCGCCTCGCGCAGGTGAGCCACCGCCTGCCGGACGTCAGCGGGAGTCGCACGCCGTTCGAGGACGGCGAGCAGGTGCGGCTGGAAGCTCTGCGCCCCTAATGAGATGCGGTTCACGCCCTGGTCGCGAAGCATGCGCGCGAGCCCCGGCGTCACCGTCTCCGGGTTCGCTTCGACGGTGAGCTCTTCAGCAACCGGAAGGCGCTCGAGAAGACGCGCAAGCTCGGTCGCCTCCGTGAACGTCGGCGTCCCCCCGCCGAGGAAGAGGGTGTCGAGCGGCTCGGCCAGAACTGAGCGCTCGATCGTGAGCTCGACGAGCAGCGCGTCCACGTACGAGCCGTGTTGGTCGTGCCGACCGACCGCGGTGACGAAGTCGCAGTACCCGCAGCGGTGCGCGCAGAAGGGGAGATGGACGTACAAGTGCCGGACGTGGCCCACGGCTAGCGCTTCCGCTCCGAGTCGAGGTTCAAGACGGCGAGGAAGGCCTCCTGCGGGACCTCGACCCCGCCGACCTGCTTCATCCGCTTCTTCCCCTTCTTCTGCTTCTCGAGCAGCTTGCGCTTGCGCGTGATGTCGCCGCCGTAGCACTTCGCGAGCACGTCCTTGCGCCGCGCCTTGATCGTCTCACGCGCGATCACGCGTGAGCCGATGGCAGCCTGCACGGGCACGTCGAACATCTGCCGCGGGATCTCCTGGCGCAGGCGCTCAACCAGCTGCCGGCCTCGGTCGTAGGCGAAATCGCGATGGATGATCAAGGAGAGCGCGTCCACCTGCTCGCCGCCCACGAGGATGTCCACGCGCGCGAGCTCACCCGGTTTGAAGCCGGCCAGGTCATAGTCGAAGCTCGCGTATCCGCGCGTTCGCGACTTCAGCTGGTCGTAGAAGTCGAGCACGATCTCGCCGAGCGGCAGCTCGTAGGACAGGAGGACGCGCTCCTCGCTCAAGTACTCGAGATGGTCGAAGCTGCCGCGCCGCTCGTTGGCGAGCTCCATCACCGCGCCGACGTAGTCCTTCGGGACGATGACCGACGCCTTGACGTACGGCTCCTCGACCTGCTCGAGCTCGCGCGGCATCTCGGCAGGGTTGTGCACCTCCACGGCCTCGCCAGTCCGCGTTGTCGCCCGGTATGCGACGGTCGGCGCGGTGATCAGGAGGTCGAGATCGAACTCGCGCTCGAGGCGCTCGCGGACGATCTCCATGTGCAGAAGGCCGAGAAACCCGCAGCGGAAGCCGAAGCCGAGCGCCTGCGACGTCTCGGGCTCGTACGAGAGCGACCCGTCGTTGAGCTTGAGCCGCTCGAGCGCGTCGCGGAGCTCCGGGTAGTCGTCGGAGTCGGTGGGGAAGATCCCGGCGAAGACCATCGGCTTCACGTCCTGGTACCCGGGCAAGGGCTCGGCCGCCGGGCGCCGGCGAGAGGTGAGCGTGTCTCCGACTCGAAGCCGAGAGACGTCCTTCAGTCCGGTGATGACGTAGCCAACCTCGCCGGCGCCGAGCGAGCTCACGGGCTCGTGCGCGGGAGACAGCACGCCGAGCTCCTCCGCCTCGAAGGCGGTGCCCTGAGCCATCGCACGAAGCGGCTCCCGCGTCTCGAAACTACCGTCCACCACGCGCACGAACGCAACGACACCGCGGTACTGGTCGTACGAGGAGTCGAAGATGAGCGCGCGAGCGGGCGCGTCGGGATCACCCGTGGGCGCCGGAATCCGCTCGATGATCGCGTCGAGGACTTCGGGAACGCCCTCACCGGTCTTTGCCGAGATCCGCAGCACGCGATCGGGCGCCTCTCCGAGCAGCTCGCCGAGCTCGCGAGAAGCACCGGCGGGATCCGCCTGCGGAAGGTCGATCTTGTTGACCACGGGGACGATCTCGAGGTGCCCGTCGATCGCGAGGTACGCGTTCGCGAGCGTCTGCGCCTCGATCCCCTGCGCCGCGTCGACGACGAGGAGCGCGCCCTCGCACGCCTGCAGCGAGCGCGACACCTCGTACGTGAAATCGACATGCCCGGGCGTGTCGATCAGATTCAGTTCGTGGCCGCGCCAGCGGACGCGAACCGCCTGCGCCTTGATCGTGATGCCGCGCTCGCGCTCGAGCTCCATGGTGTCGAGCACCTGCTCGCGCATCTCCCGCTGCGTGAGGGCGCCTGTGAGCTCGAGGACGCGATCGGCGAGCGTCGACTTGCCGTGGTCGATGTGCGCGATGATCGCGAAGTTGCGAATGCGGTCTTGCTCCATAGGATTCAGCGCTGGTCGGAGGGGTCGGAGCGCTGGGCTCGCAACAGTAGCAGCGCCTCGAGCTCCCTCAGACCCAGCGCGCGAGCGGCGCCAAAGTACACGAGCCCGCCGGCGGCGAAGCCCGCTCCGAGCGAGACGAGCTGGGCGATCAGAGACTCCCCGAGCCAGGCATCGAGGCCGTACCAGACGCCGACCGCGGCCGCCGCCGCGACCGCTGCCGCGCACGCCACCAGGGCGACCACTCCGAGCGTGCGACCGACGTGCTCGAGCCCGACGCGCCTGCGCATCATCACGAGGAGCACCGTCGCCGCGGCGACGTTCACCGTCGATGTCGCAAGCGGTATCCCCCAGATTCCGAGTCGGTAGAAGAGCGTGTCGAAGACTGCATTGAGCACAACGGCGCCCAGGGCGATCGCGGTCGGCGTCCAGTTCGTCTGCACGGCGTAGAAGCTGCGGTTGAGGATCAGCATCCAGCCGTTGAAGACCAGGCCGATCGAGAACGCCTGCAGGCACTGCGCAACGATGGTCGTGTCCTCCGCCGTGAACTCGCCGCGCTGATAGACGAGCCGGACGATCGGCTGTGCCAGCACGATGGAGACGAGCGCGGCGGGAACGAGGAGGAACGCGATCTGACGCATCCCGCCGTCGAGCGCGCGGCGCAGCCCGGGCACGTCGCCGCGGGCGGCGAGGCGCGCCAGCGTCGGGAAGAGGACCGTCGTGACGGCGACGGCGA